>JASHTY010000009.1 GCA_030040315.1 Terriglobia bacterium
TCCACCTTGCGCGCCGTCATGACGGATTGGATTTCAGAAATGATCGATGAGGCAGGCGAACGGCTGGCGCTGTCGTCCGATTCCGCATAGGGACCGATCAACAAAGTGATCTCACCTTTAACGGGCCGCCGCTTCAGATACTCAAGCGCCGACCCAATCGTCCCGCGGACAAAGTCCTCATGCACCTTGGTCACTTCGCGCGCAACCACAATCTCCCGCTCGCCAAGAATCTCCCGCGCGTCCTTGAGCAAATCAATCAGCCGGTGCGGAGACTCGTAGAAGACCAGGGTGCGCGTTGCGTCGTTCAATTCTTGCAGAGCCTTTCTCCGCTCGCCTTTTCTGCTGGGCAGAAACCCCAGGAAGCGGAACTTATCGACCGGCAAGCCTGAGGCCGCCAGCGCTGCGACGAATGCGGACGCGCCCGGCACGGGAATTACGGGAATGCTGTGCCGAACCGCCAGGTGTACCAGGCGGAACCCGGGATCCGAAACCACGGGCATGCCCGCGTCTGACACCAGCGCGATGCTGCTTCCCTCTTCCATCTGAATCACCAGCTCCGGAGCGCGCGTCATCTCATTGTGCTCATGGTAGCTGATGCTGGGTGTCTGGATTTTGTAAGCATTCAAGAGCTTCTGCGTGCGGCGGGTGTCCTCACAGGCGATCAAATCCACTTCCTTCAGGATGCGGATGGCGCGCAGCGTGATGTCCTCCAGATTTCCTATGGGCGTGCCCACGACATAGAGCTTCCCGTGCTCGCCATTGGCGGGCTCCAGGGGATCGAGAAAGCTGGTGCGTTCCGGCATAAGTGGCCGACCATTCGCAAACTGAAACCAGTGCGGCTCAACAGTGTAGCAAGTTGGCACGCCTATCTCAAGCCGCACTTGTCGATTGACCTTTGGAAATCCGGCAGGGCTTGGAACTATCCTGCAACTTGCCCTTTATCGCGTTTGACCGAGTATGGTAGGATAAGAATGGCTAGTGGCGGAGACACTGCACATCTCAAATTCATACAACTCAATGAGCCCCGCCGCCATCATGATATAGGGTACTGTATTGTCTCGCGCGCCCGGGCGACGGGTTAGCCCGGCGAATGGGAAAAAAGGCTAATGTCAATCAGCAACCTTCAACAGGTTGAAATCGGCCCGCCGAAGATGCCAGCCCAGAAAAGTTCCCCTGCCCCCGAGGGCTATAATGTCACGTTCGTTGAATCACCCTCACTTTTTGTTTCGGCCTGCCGCCAGATTCGCGATTGGATTCGCGAGCCCAAGGTAACGGTTCCGGCGAAGTACTATCGCGGCGCTGTGGATCTGCCCGCCACGGACATGCGGCCTTGGTTCATGGACCTTCCCGCGCAGCTCAAAGCGGCGTTTGAGAAGCCGGCGGATCCTATCGGTCAATACAATTACGCCCAATTGGAGAAACGCGCAATTCTGGCAGTTGCCACAGGTTTTGTTCTGGGCCTGGCGGGATGGCTCTGGCGCGGGGACATCTACGTTCTGCTCGGTGTGGTTGCCGGCCTCATACTCGGCGAATTAATCGGCACGTTCGTCTTCAAGGATCGGTCTTACCCCCACGGCCAAGGCATCTGGCGTGATTACCAAATGCAGGCTGCGTCGTGGGTGAATTCAGCTCTCGTCCACGCCGTGATGCTGACATTGCTTGTTCTGCCCTATATCCTCTCGCGCATGTGGCAGCCCGTGAAGGCTGCGCCGAAAGCTGAAATAGTGGAGATATCGCCCTACCTTCCGATGCTTACCGAAAATCACGGGAAGAAGGCAGGTGGGGGCGGCGGCGGTGGAGATCGCTCTCCCACGCCCGCATCGAAGGGCGCAGTTCCGAAGTTTTCACAAACGCCGCTTGCACCCCCGATGGCCGTTATTCCCAATCCGGCGCCCCAGCTTCCAGTTGCGCCAGCTTTGTTGGGGCCACCTGAACTGAAACTCCCGCAGATGAGCCAGAACATGCCGTGGGGTGATCCCGCCGGAGTGATCGGCCCGCCCTCAAACGGCCCCGGCTATGGTGGTGGCATCGGCACCGGTCACGGTGGGGGCATCGGGTCGGGCGACGGTGGCGGCCTTGGACCCGGCGAAGGCGGGGGCACAGGTGGAGGCGTCTATAGCGTGGGAGGCGGCGTCAGTGAGCCTATCCCCATTTATAAACCCGACCCGCCCTACTCCGAGGACGCGCGCAAAGCAAAATACCAGGGCACCGTCGTGCTGTTTGTCATCATCGATGCGTCCGGAAATGTTTCGCAGTGCCGGGTGATTAAGCCCCTCGGGCTTGGCCTTGATGAAAAAGCGCTCGAAACCGTGAAGACCTGGAAATTCAAACCCGCCATGAAGAACGGCACGCCCGTGCCCGTGCAGGTAACCGTGGAAGTTAGCTTCAGGCTCTTCTGAGTTCCTTTCCCCCTCTTAGGCAAATTGATCCAAATTGTTCTGTAGCGCGAGTGTCCCCGCCCGCGACCGCTACGCGGCTGGGGAAAGCCGCAGCACGATTGTGGCACGGCCATCCTGGCCGTGCGCATGGGCTGGAAGCCCGTGCCACAGGAAAAAAGAAACCTTGACAACCCCCCGCACGTCCGTTTACTTCTATCAAAAGGCTCACTGGGAGGTCGTCTAACGGTAGGACTGCAGACTCTGGATCTGCGTATCGGGGTTCGAATCCCTGCCTCCCAGCCAATACCCATGCGGTTTCAAGAAAACAGCCGTTCGCGAAGGCTTACCGGTGTCAACACTGTGTCAGCATTCTTCTGATGTGAACGGTGACTCAATGTGAAAATCTAAGGCTGAGGATATGAGTAGGTGCACCCACCCAGGTCACTTTCATCATAAAAGAGGATGATGACCAACGGGTACTGTGGCGACCAATCTGGCGCAGCTATACCTGACGAGAATGTGTGATCGTCGTTGTTGCTCCCTCCTCCCATGACTCCCCCGGCTCCGGCTAACGTCGCATATCCCCCATTGATCTTGTTCTTACAACTAATCGACATACGTCCGCCGTTCATGCGTCGGTTTGTCGTGAAGATAAACTGACGAGCGTTTTTCCCATATGTGGCATTTGGCTGTGCGGGCATCTCAGAAGCAAATATTTTAAGTTGCGGTTCACCGCCACCGGCTCCCGAGGGATTCGTGATTTCAACGGGAACTGGACCTTTACCTGTGACGATATTGCTTCCCTTGATGGTCTCTACGTTTTTTCCCTGTACCTCAAGCTGAGATTCTAGAGATGCGATTTGTGTCTGAAGAGTGTTGATTGTCTGCGTATATTGGTCGCCCACTGACTTGGAAACGCTTTTAGACACCGATGCCGAAACGCTTTCGGATACAGGCGAGAGGTTTCCTGAACAGCGCTTGTTTCCCGTTCGTCAGATTCCTCATGCGCCCGCCGGATCTGCCAAAATGTAAGCCCGCTTAGAACGATCCCGAATAGGATGACGCCATTCCGATAGCGTTTCTTTTCCCGCGTGTGCTTTGGAATAAGTTCAATCGTCAAAGCGAAAGCAGTCGGCAAAATGACTACGCAGAATTCGAGTAACATGTTGCGCAATTATAGTTCCAGGATTACAGAAATTGAATTCAAATTGCACGACACCTGAGATCATCTGTGTCTTGACAGGTTTCCTTTTGGTTCTTGTAAAGACGCGCCAGGATTCGATTTCCCGGGCGCTGGGGCTCGGAGTGAAGCCGTCGCATGGGGG
>JASHTY010000107.1 GCA_030040315.1 Terriglobia bacterium
CGAAATCGTGGGCCGTATCAGCTCACCTTGGTTCGGGGTACAGTTCGATCCCTCCAATGCGATTTTGGCCGGTGAAGACCCTCTCGACTTGCTCGAAAAGGTGAAGCATCGCGTGGTGACCATGCACGCGAGCGACCGGCACCTGAAGGCCGGCCATGCGATCGAAGAGTTGCATGCGGTTGAAGATGCCGTGGGCTACGCCGCCATACTGACGCACGGCGAAGTGGGGAAAGGAATGAACGATTACCCGAAGATCTTCGGCACGCTGAGGGAAGCGGGTTTCGACGGCTGGGTTTCCATTGAAGACGGACTCAGCGGCATTGAGGAGATCCGTGCTTCCGCGAACTTCCTGCGGCCGTTTATCGACGGCCGACGATAAGATGCCTGCATTATCGGGAAGGCCCGCTCTCAGCTCCGGTACGCTGCATTAATATCGATGTAGGCGCGCGTGAGGTCGCAAGTCCACACGCGGGCGTTGCAGGATCCGGCGTGAAGGTCCACTCGCAGCAAAACTTCTTTCTGCTCCAGTTCGTGGTGCGCCGCGGCCTCGTCGAAGCCGGCGGCAATGCCTTTGCGAACCAGCGCCAGGCTGTTCACGCTTACGTCAATCCGCGCCGGATCGAATTTAGCGCCCGAATAGCCGGCAGCACAGACGATTCGCCCCCAATTCGGGTCGGCACCCGCCAAGGCGGTTTTCACCAGCGGGGAATTGGCAATGGCGCGCGCAGCGCGGTCTGCATCCAGCGGAGTGCGCGCGCCGATCACCTCTACGGCGACCAGCCGGGTAGCGCCTTCGCCATCGCGCGCGATCATCTTGGCAAGCGTCTCGCACACCAGCGTCAATCCCTCCGCAAACCACGCACGGCTCTCGTTTCCGGGAACAACAGTCACCTCCGCCATGCTGCTTGCCAGCGCGATCACGGAATCATTGGTGGAAGTATCGCCATCCACTGTAATGCGATTGAATGAATCTTCAACCGCAGCCAGCAGCATGTTGTGCAGCATGCGCTCGCCCATGCCGGCGTCCGTGGTGATGAAGGAAAGCATGGTGGCCATGTGCGGGTGAATCATCCCGGCGCCTTTGGCAATTCCCGCAATATTCACCGGCTTGCCCCTTGCGGCTGACCGCACCACACAGGTCTTGGGTATGGTGTCCGTGGTCAGGATAGCCTGCGCGACGGGACCAGCGTTCTCCCTGGACAGAGCTTCCTTCAGTCGCGGAAGTTGCGAGAGAATCAATTCCGAGTTGAGCGGAACTCCAATAACACCGGTCGATGCTACCAGGACTTGAGAAGACTCGATCTCAAGGAGCTGGGCAGCGGCCCGGGCGGTTTCCTGCGCGATGTGAGCGCCTTCCTTCCCGGTGCAGGCGTTGGCGTTTCCGGAATTCACTACGATGGCCCGGGAACGGCCACGGCTTTCCGCCAGATTCCGGCGTGAAAGCAATACCGGCGCCGCGGCGGCGCGATTCGTGGTGAACACCCCGGCCGCCTGAGTGGCGGGCGAATCGGAATAGATCAGCGCCAAGTCCAGAGCGCCCGGAGTTTTCTTGATACCGGAGGCAACTGCCGCCGCACGAAATCCCAAAGGCGTCGCCACATTGCCGTCCACGATTTCCCATCTTCGTCCGGCTCTACTCACGATCCCTCCACCGGTGCATTCACTGCGGACTGCTCGGGAAGATCCATTACTCAGGCGGGCTAGTGCTGCAGGGGGATCGGCGTGGAGGCAGCTCCATCCGTGTCCTTGGTCATGGCCGAAGGGGGACCCGCCACCTTGATGGTCTTCACACTGTCCTCACAAGCTTCCATATAAAGGTTTTCGTCGCCGCCGCCGGCTGTGCATTTTGCCTCAATAACCCGGTCCGGCGAAATGATTCTCGCTGTCAATACCATGTGCCGATTAATCGACTGCCAGAACATTACAGCATCGCGATCATTGATCTGCAGGTGCTTAAAATCATAGCGTGGAAGACCGTGGGTAACCCCATCGGTCTCCCAGATAGCCAACGTCTGAGGCGTGAACTCGCTGCTTTGATCAGGGTTCGGCTGCGACGTGAGAGTAATGGACGGGTCCGTGCTAAGAAGGCGCGGCGAGAAAATCCTCACCATTCCTGGAGAAATATCGACCCTTTGGTCGATGCCCGCCGCCACCTGCATGTCGATTCCCAGACCCTCGTTCCTATAAGGAATGGGTTTTAGCGTTTCACTGGCTACGTTTGCTTTATGTGTGGGGTACCATTTCACAAGCAAATACTCGCCGCCAACGATTCCGCTGCCGATCACCAATATCCCCAAACCCACCACGAGTTGCGTCGGAATTTTCCTCATCATTTTCGCAATCTTAACCTGAGCGAAGCAAATGGCGCAACGAAGGCAAACAAGAAATCTCGCTTCAATCTTCCTGATTTCGAACTTGAATCAAGGGGTGGGTCTTTTCGACGACCTGTCCCAATTTCTGTGCGCTCTGTCCCCTGGCGCGAAGCGATTCCTGAAGCTGCAAGGCGTCCTTGGCGGCCACAGAAATGAGCAGCCCGCCGGAAGTCTGCGGATCAAAGAGCAGGTTTTTAGTGTCATCCGGAACGCCCGATGCGAACTCCACGCAGCTGCCGATGAAATCGCGGTTGCGCTGCGTGCCGCCCGGAATAAAGCCCCTTTGAGCCAACTCGAGCGCTCCCGGCAGGAACTCGACCTGCCCGGATTCAACGATAAAACTCACCTTGCTTCCGACGGCCATTTCGCGCGCATGACCCAGAAGGGAGAACCCCGTAACGTCGGTGACGGCGTGCAATTCAAACGGCAACACAGCTTCCATTGCGGCACGATTGAGTGTGCACATGGAGCGTATTGCCGCATCCACTGAACCCTGCGGCGCGGCACCTTTCTTGAGAGCCGTAGCGATCACTCCAGTCCCCAGCGGTTTAGTGAGAATCAGCCTGTCCCCCGGTTGGGCGCCCACATTTCTCAACACTCGCTGCGGATGAACGAGGCCGGTCACTGCGTACCCGAATTTGATTTCGTCGTCGCCGAGTGAGTGCCCGCCAATGACCGTACATCCGGCTTCCTGCATCTTGGCCTGGCCGCCGCGCAGAATTCCGTCGAGAATTCCCACATCCCTTCCGGAGTTCGGGAAGCCGACAATGGACAGCGAGGAAATCGGCCGCCCGCCCATGGCGTACACGTCGCTGAGGGCGTTGGTGGCGGCGATTTGCCCAAACGTGTACGGGTCATCGACGATGGGCGTGAAGAAGTCTACGGTCTGAACGAGCGCCAGCTCCGGCGAAAGCCGATACACTCCCGCGTCATCCGAAGTTTCAAATCCCACCAGCACATTCGGGTCGATCTGCCTGGGCAATCGCGCGAGAACCGAATCCAGAATGCTCGGACTCAATTTGGCCGCGCATCCCGCCGCCTTGACCATTGCCGTTAAGCGAACGCGCTGATCTGCTGTTTCCGGGGTGATTTGCTGGCCCATGGTAATCGCCCAACCCTTCTTGCGCGGGTGTCCTCACCCCGCGACGGCTACGCGGCTGGGGACAGCCGCACTGCACGTGCCCGCCTTGACCGCTCCACACCTGCCCCATAGAATGCTGGGTTTTAGGCGCCTTTGGAAAATCGTGGAAAAGGTTCCGCCGGGGTTTCCCGTGAGATTCCATTGCGTCCGAGGGAGTGATTTCAAAAAGTTCCGCCGCTCGCGCCGCAGGCCAACCCTGCGAGAGAAGGAGAACCCATGTTCGCTTTTCATGGTGTCGACTATTTGGAGATCGATTCTCTGCTCAGTGATGACGAAAAGCTGGTGCGCCGGACGGTGCGCGAATTTGTCGAGAAGGAGGTGATTCCGCACATTGAGGGCTGGAACCGCGAAGCAAAGTTTCCGCGACACCTGGTTCCGCTCATGGCGGAGCTGGGATTTTTCGGCGCCAACCTTCAGGGTTACGGCTGCGCGGGCATGTCGAATGTTCAGTACGGTCTGATCATGCAGGAGCTTGAGCGCGGAGACAGCGGTCTGCGCAGCTTTGTGAGTGTGCAGGGCGCCCTGGTGATGTACCCGATCAGCGCCTACGGTTCGGAGGAGCAGAAGGCTCGCTGGCTCCCGGCCTTGCAGCAAGGCAAGGCGATCGGCTGCTTTGGATTGACCGAACCGGATTTCGGCTCGAACCCCGCGGGAATGAGGACCCGCGCTGTGCAGGACGGCGAGGACTACATTCTGAACGGCGAGAAAACCTGGATTACCTCCGGGACGATTGCCGACGTGGCATTGATTTGGGCGCGAACTAACGAAGGCATTCGGGGATTCCTGGTGGAAAAGGACGCGCCCGGATTCTCTACGCACGACATCAAGGGCAAGTGGTCGCTGCGCGCCTCGGTGAC
>JASHTY010000108.1 GCA_030040315.1 Terriglobia bacterium
TACAACTTTGGAATTCGCCGACTTGCCGTTGGCGGGATTCTCAATCAGAATCTCTGCGCCCAACTTCAGTCGCCGGGTGGTGGCAATCTTCCCCCCGTGCTTATTCACCACCTGAGTGCGCACACCTTCGCTAAAATCACTTCCATCGATGTCCACTCCTGAGATAACAACGGGAATAGAGATGGAAAGACGTGTGCTTCTGCGGTCCTGAGCCTGCTTCATTGGTGCTCCGCCCATATTATTGGCACTCGGACTGGCGAATCTGAGGGGTATTGTAACGGGCAATTGTCCGTAGGGCAATGCCTAAAACCAGATTATGCCTAAAGCTTTATTAGTGGCTGGATTGCGGCAGACAGTCCTACTTTTGAGGGTCGAGATAAACCCCGCCCCGCGGCAGCAGGGTCGATTGCTAGCTGGCTTTGCCACGTAAGGTGATTCCCCTCGCAAGCGGCGGAATCGGTCGCGCCGCTTCTGCTGAACCGCGCCTCGGGGGTGCGCAGAATTTCGCGACAGAGGCACGCATCTGACCCCCCCGCGATAAGCGATGGATCACTTCTTCATCGAGCAGGATTACTGCGAGCGGCCGCCGTTAGAAGCAGTGGATTTGAGTTATGAGTATCTTCACAGCCTCGCGCAAGGTCTGCCGGATTTAGCGGACGTGAGTTCCAGTCCCAGTCAGGGACTAGTGCGACCGTCCGTCGGAGGATCTTCACGCAGCTCGACGGTCCAATCGTCAGGGGGAAACGAAATCCCCCAGATATTCTGCGCTTCCATCAACTGGAGAGCCACATTGCGCATATCGTCACGCGATGGATTTCCATCCAGCCACACCACCTTCGAATTTACTGACCTGCCGATGGCGGGATTTTCAATCAAGACCTCCGCGCCGAAGTTCAGGCGGTGCGCAGTGGCGATTTTCGCGCCGTGCTTGTTCACCACTTGTGTCCGCACGCCCTCGCTGAAATCTATTCCTTCGATGTCCGCTCCTGAGATTACGATGGGAATGGAAATAGCCAGGCGCGTGCTTCTGCGGCCCTCAGCCTGTCGCGTGGTGGCTTCCGTCATGTTTGCACCCCGACTGGCGAATCTGGATTCTAGGGGTGTATTATAGCTGGCATCCTCCCTTGATACAATGCCTTCCACTATATTGATGGTCTGGAAGAAATGGACGGTCCTATGTCTGCGGCTTAAGGTAGACCACGCCGAGCGGTGGTAGGGTCAAACCTATGCTGCACGGCTGGTTTTGCCAAGCGATGTGTACACCCTGGCAGCCGCCGGAATTGGTCACGCCGCTTCCCCCGAATCGCACGTCATCCGTGTTTAGGATCTCGCGATAGTAGCACGCATCCGGAACCCCCACGCGATAGCCGTGATGCACCACGGGCGTGAAATTGCATACGATCACCAGATGGTCACCGGGCGCAGCGCCTTTTCGCAGGAAGGCGATCACGGAGTTGTCAGCGTCGTGGAAATCAATCCACTCGAATCCCGTGTACTCGAAATCGATCTGGTGAAGCGCTGTCTCCGCGCGGCACAGGCGATTAAGCTCGCCCACCAGCACCTGGATTTTGCGGTGAGGTTCGAAGTCGAGCAGCATCCATTCGATCTCGCGTGACGCGTCCCACTCGTTCCATTGGCCGAATTCACCGCTCATAAAGAGCATCTTCTTTCCCGGGTGCGCGAACATAAACGCGTAGAGCGCCCGCAGATTGGCAAACTGTTGCCAATAGTCGCCGGGCATTTTGGCCAGCAGCGCGCGCTTGCCGTGCACCACCTCGTCATGCGAAAGCACCAGCGCAAAGTTCTCATTGAACGCATACAGCAGCGAGAACGTCAGGTTGGAGTGGTGATAGCGGCGGAAAATCGGGTCCGTGGAAAAAAATTGCAGCATGTCGTGCATCCAGCCCATATTCCATTTCAGGCTGAAGCCGAGTCCGCCCACATACGTGGGGCGCGAAACCATGGGCCACGAGGTTGATTCCTCCGCAATGGTCAGCACGCCGGGATGCTGCTGGTGAGCAAGCTCATTGAATCCCTTGATGAAGCTGATGGCGTCCAGGTTTTCCTTGCCGCCGAAGACGTTGGGAATCCACTCTCCCTCCTTGCGCGAGTAATTCAGGTAGAGCATGGAAGCGACCGCGTCCACGCGCAGCCCGTCGGCGTGATACTTCTCCAGCCAGAAGAGCGCGCTCGACCACAGAAAGCTGCGCACCTCCGTGCGGCCGTAATTGAAAATGCGCGTTCCCCAGTCGGGGTGCTCGCGCATGCGCGGATCGTCGTGCTCGTACAGGTGCGTGCCGTCGAAGAACGCCAGCCCATGCGCGTCGGAGGGAAAGTGCGCGGGCACCCAGTCCAAAATCACCCCGATGCCCCGCTGGTGCAGGTGATCGACGAAGTACATAAAATCTTCGGGAGTGCCGTAGCGGCTGGTGGGCGAGAAATATCCCGTGGTCTGGTAGCCCCACGACTCATCCAGCGGATGCTCCATCACCGGCATCAACTCCACGTGCGTAAAGCCCAGGTTCGACGCATAATCCGCCAATTGGCCGGCCAGCTCGCGGTAATTCAACACGCCGCCGTCCTGATGCGAGCGCCGCCAGGAGCCCAGGTGGACCTCGTAAATCGCGATGGGCGCGCTCAGCGCCTGCCGCGACTGCCGGTCCGCCATCCACGCCTGATCGTTCCACTTGTACCGATTCAATTCGTACACGACGGAGGCGGTCTTGGGCCGCAGCTCGGAATAGAAGCCGTAGGGATCGCTCTTCACTCCCAGGTAATTCAGGTAGCGCCCCTTGACTTCGAATTTGTACAGCTCGCCTTCGCGCAGGCCGGGAAGAAAAATCTCCCAGATGCCCGACCCGCCGCGCACGCGCATGGGATGCCGCCGGCCGTCCCAGAAATTGAAATTCCCCACCACGCTCACCCGCTGCGCATTGGGAGCCCACACGGCGAACGCTACTCCGCGCACGCCGCCCATTTCCGTCACGTGCGCGCCCAGCCGCTCGTAAGCCCGATGGTGCGTGCCTTCCACCAGCAGGTGGATGTCGAAATCGGAGAGTACAGGAGGAAATCGGTAGGGGTCCTCGAACTCATACAGGCCGCCGTCTTCCACGCGCAGACGGTATGCGAACATGTTTGTCTCGCCGGGAAAGACCGCTTCGAAAAACCCGTCAGGGTGGATGCGCTGCATCTGCACGGCATCAGTCCCGCCGGGCCCGCTTTTCGTCGCCTGCGCGCCTTGGCATGCAACCCAGGCATTCTGAGCGTGCGGCAGAAACGCCCTAACCGCGACCCCGGGCGTGCCGTTCAGCTGCACGCGGTGCATTCCCAAGATATGGAAGGGATCGCCGTGCTCCGCGCGCAGGATTTGAACAATTTCTTCCGCCGCAGCCGTCGTTTCCGCCAGAAGCTTGAGTTTCATCGGCATATTTCTATTCTATACGCAGGGACACACCCGTCAACCGAATGCGCGAAGCGCCTTGGAGTGCGGCCGCGAAGCTGCCGCTTCGGCTCAGCCGGCTTGCTGGCGTTATTCTCAATCACAATCCCCGCGCACAAAGTCGCTCAAAGAAAAGCGGCAGCTTCGCGGCCGCACTCCAAAGCCGCACGCACCACCTGGCACATAGGTTAGAATCGTTCGCCCAGGAGGGCATAATGCCAAAACTCATTTTGCATTTAATGTTGCTCGCGACGCTGATCGCAGGAGCAGTGCTTGCCGCAAGCGGCCAATCCCCCAAGGGCAAAAAGATTCTGATGATCACCGACATGGAAGGCGTAAGCGGAATCTTCAGCATTGAGCTGCAGTGCCAACCGTGGAACAGCCCGCGCTGGGAGGAATCTCGCAAGCTCGAAACGGGAGAAATCAACGCCGCGGTTGACGGCCTGTTCGCCGGAGGCGCCACGGAAGTCATCGTGTGGGACGGTCACGACAGCGGCCGAACGCTCTCTGTGATGGATATCGACCCGCGAGCCC
>JASHTY010000109.1 GCA_030040315.1 Terriglobia bacterium
AATCGATGAAAATCCGGCGACCGGGGCGGCATCGATCACGCGTTCATCGAGGGAGCTGAGAATAATGGTCTGCCAGCCACCGCCGGAAAGGCCGGTCATTCCGAGGCGCGACCGATCCACATTCGGATGGTTGTAGAGATAGTCCAGCCCCCGCCGCATTTCGAGGATAAAGAGGCCCAGTTCATTCATCCCGACCAAATCCAATTGCGCCCCAAACCAGTGAGCATTCCCCTTCTGATCCAGCTCGCCGTACTGCAGCCACTCCAGATTCAGAGCAAGAATCCCGTGCTGAGCGAAGGCGATGCAGCGCTTCTGCTTGAACTCGATCGCTTTGCCGCCAGGGGAATGGCCGTTCACGTTCAGGATCGCTGGCACCTTACCTTGCATGTTCTCCGGCTCGTAGAGAATCGCCGTGGACTGGAAGCCCGGAATGACTTCATAGCGCAGCTTACGCAGGCGATAGCCCGTGCCGGTAGCGAATACTCCTAAATCTTCAAACTTAGGCGGTGAATTTACCCACTCCTGCGGCCAGCCATGGAAAGCGGCAGCCAGAAGGCGAGCACGCAAACGTTGCGCCTCGGAGGTCCACTCCGCGGCGGAAGTTGGCGCAGGAGGAGGGGTCACGCGCCCAATCACGTGCTCTTTCATTTCGAAGGCTGCCACCTGCGGCGGCAGTATTTCCTCTCCCAAAACCGGTTCCAACCGGTCTGAATCGCTTTGCGCCCGGGCCCCTTGACCGGTCAGGAGATACGCCACGGCCAGCAGCATCGCCGTCCCTAGCTTGCACGACTTCATTATTCGCACGTTACCCTCCGAACACGCCTGGCCGTGATCGCTTCTGCCTCTCCTGAACAAGGGTTGCAATGGATCACTTGAGCAAAGTCATTCCGTGCAAGGCCACGATGATCTCGTTCGAAAGTACAGTTAATTCGACATTCTGAATCAGGCGCGAGGGGTCGCAGTCCACGTCTACGATATCGGCGTGGCTTGCCGTCGCCCAGCTCGAGTAGTCAATCTGCTCTGGCACGCCCTGCTCCGCAAGTATAGTCCCCGGACGGGCAATCGGCATGTCCCCGGATTCAACGTCTCTTTCCTCCGGCGGCCCGGTTCCAATCACCACCATGCCATTCGTGGTGGAATGGTAGTCTCCGCCAAAAGAGCCTTCCCAGCTCGAATCGAATGTCTGCGGATTCACCAAATCTATTTCGTTTTTTCCGCCGTCCGTATAGTTGACGACGATATGAAGATTGGCGATCTGGCTCTGCATTGGAAAAGTAACGCCGCTGATAAGCAAATAGATCTTGCGCGCTGACTGTCCCACGGGAATGGCCACATGATTAGGAAAGTCGCTCCATCGCGATATTGCGACAATGCTGTTGCCATCGGCGCGGGCGGCGAAGGGAATTCCGTCGTCCGCCACGAAGACACCCTGCGCGTTGATGCGGGATCTCAATCGTATGTCGTTCGGGCGGCCGCTGCGCCTCCCGGTTAAGTGCGCGAACATATAGTCGCGGCAAACGGGGTAGGGATAATCGTTGTCCTGCGTCCAGAAGGAATGAGATAGGACTGTGGCCATTTGGTCATTGTAGAAAGGTTCGAGGCGTATCAACTTCCAATTCATCTGAGCTGCCCCTTTCACGGTTTGTGGCCAATACGATGCGTCACTCGTGAGCGTGGTAAGGCCAGGCAAGCGTTCGATCTTCAAAGCGTTCTTTCCAGGCAGAATCGCCGAAATATCCCCCTCAACCGCGAATTTCCGTCCGACGCCGGATGGAACGTCGAAGGTGATCGAGGTCGACCTGCCTGCCCAGAAGGCTTTACCATCGTTGTGGATGGCGACGCTGGAGTTATTTCGAAGCGTGAAGGCGCAGGCTCCGGAGGAGAAGTCCGGCTGAACGTCCACAAGTTCCAATGGTTGGCGAACCTCCAAATCGATAGGCACCCACTCGGACTGATCGGCCTTGCCAACCCGCACGAACAGCGTGTGCGGGCCGACTTTGGCCTGGACCACTCCTGAAAGTGATTGCCCGGTCAGCTCAGGGTGTTGAAGAATTGCCTGCGGATCTTTGACCTCTTGCACGGACACGCCCTGGCTGCAAATCAGATGGCGTTCGCCTACGGCGGCAATGGACTTAAAACTGAGCGGCGATCCGCGAGGAGCAAGATCCAAAACAAGCCTCGTTCGCGTTGCCGGCGGACCCGTGACGACCGCCAGCGTCTCACCAATGCCGGGTTCAAGACTTGCCTCCGTTGCCTTTCCATCAAGCGATGCTCCCACCAGAGTGGCTTGAATAATCGGCACGACAAAGCGGATGCGTGAAGGCCGGGCGGTTGTTGCTTCTATTGTGATTTCTGACTCAGTCTTGTGAAACTGGTAGCTCAAATCGGGTGTCGAGATGGATGCGTCGTTCCATGCTGCGGGAAATCCCGGAGATATCTGCACGATTCCGTGTTGCATCTCCGGCAAGATGCCGAATACACCTTCGATGGCAGTGCGCGCAAACATGCTGATCGCGTCGGCGAACTCTTCACTTCCTCGCTGCTGACCGTTCGAGTAAACGTGGCAGGAAAGACCGCCCGGAATCCCTCCCTGGTACATCGAGGCGTAAACTCCCTTCACCAGTTCATACGCTTTGTCGAACTGGCCGACGCGATAATAGGCGATAGCGAGGTTGAGATTCTCCGCGGCAACCAGATCGTAAGTGCTGTGCGTATAGTGTCCATCATAATTCGGAGCCCAATTGGAACTCCACACCAAGCGTCCCCCGTGCGGCATGGATCTTTCGTTGCGCAGGTTCGTTTCTGTGAAGCGCAGCATCTGGTAAGCCTGAAACGGGTCTGTAATTCGGAGGTCGATCGGGAGATAGATGGTAGGCAGTTCCGGCTCGGTATGGATTCGTCCCAAACCCAAGCGGTCAATGAACTCCGCATAGTGCCCTTCGGACGCTAACCAGAGTTTCCGGTTCATGGCAACCCGAATGCGCTCAGCTTGCCGGCGAAAGGGTTCCGGATCGTTGCCCGCAGCTTCGGCAGCCTCGGCGGCGAGCTGGTATCCGCGATACATGTAGGCCGAGGCTTGCGTACAGTCCCCACCGCTGTACCAATGTGAATCGCTAATCCAAGTGTTCAGGCAATTCTCGTAGAGAGCGTTGTCATCCGGGTCCAGGCGGCGCTTTTCCCAGGAGAGAATTCCCTCGATCACGGGCAACATCGAGGCCAAGAAGCTCCGGTCACTGGTCCAGAGGTAGTGATAGTAGATGTGGTCGAGATAGACCTCATCCATGTTGTAGTAGACGGAGGTCGGGTACTCCAGCATACTCGGTATTGCACCACGGCTGTCGCCTGACTGAATTTGAAGCGCCGCGAAGGCCGTGATCGCGCTGAGTACGCGGTCGTGCCACCCGAGGGCTTCTGAACCGTACCAGCAGCGCCAGCCCAGGTAGTGCTGCATCCAACTCATCCCACCATGCACGAAGGAAGGGGGCTGCCACAAAGCGTCGTTGGCAATCACCATCGATTTAAAAGCAAGATTGAAGTAGGGATCGGGCGTGGTCACCTGAGCGCGCCCGGCTAGTGCACGATAGAAGCGGAGAGATTCCTCAAAGGTCTGGACGGGATGGGCGGAGATTTCACCCAACACCTCAACTCCTGACATTGTGAACAAGCAGTGAACGGCGACTGAAGCATCGGGCCAATCTCCCTCAAACACCACCACTGGGGCTTCTGAAGGTTCCGCCCGCAACGCTTCGAACGGTCCCTTGATTACAGCCGCGGCAGACGCCAACTTCAAGTGGCCTGGTAGGTCACACGCTCCCCATAGGTTCCGTGATTTGGACGAGGAAGATTTCAACGAAAAACGGTGGTCCCAAATGTGAATGATGTTTCCCGCTGCATCTTCAGGCGAGAGCTTCAACCTATCGACCAGGAATGAATAATTCGCCGTGTATCCCGAAGCAGCGCCAAACGCCCAGATGAGCCTGACCTTCTCTTGAGGTTCTTTGAGCCATCGCAGCCCGACGATGAATCCTTCGCTGGCCGATAGCGGAACGGCGGTCACCTCCAACGTCCCTGTGGTAATTGAGGGGTCGGCGACTACGTGGCGGGTCAGGCCCGGCTCGTAGAAACTGTCGATTTCTGACCAATGGTCCAACCACTGGCCACCCCGCTCTGTCATTAGGCCGACGTACAGAGCCCCGATCTTGCCGGCGCTGGTGGGGTCGAAGTAAGTAAACGCGGGCCGATCGCCGCTAAGCAGCATTGAAGGTTCATGTGTACCAAACAAGGGACGGTTAAAGTACGCGGGGCCGTTACGAATCCAGAAAGCTCCTTCACGAATTTCGAAGTGATATTCAGCGCAGAGGCACGCGGCCGGGAAGAGGATGACGGCAAGAAACAAGGCTGAACACGATCTCATGACGCTATTCACCAACGATGATTCTGAAGACTCCCAAAGCCCCGGAACTATAACAAGAAAGTTTTCATAAAATCATCTGAAAAATTCTGATTGACGATAAATGTTTTTCATGCAAACCTCACGAATTCTGATTATCGGTGCGCAGCATCGGCCTTTTGAGCTTCGTCGATAGCCTCTTGGAGCTTCATTCGTGTCGCAACCGGCCGCATTCCGAGTCCTAATCAACTCACTTCTCGGGTCGCCTTCATGCCCGCAGCAGGATTCGCGAGGGGAACAATGAGCTACTTTCGCATTTATCTTTGGTTGCTAGTCGCCATAGGCTTGATTTCAACTATCCTTCTCGCGCAGGGAACGGTTGAGACACACCAGACAGTCGAACACACAAGCTATCCCGTGGAATGGCCCATGGGCCCGGCGCCGAGTTCCGCGCCCCCATGGGCCCGTAACGGACAGATACGGTTTTCTCGATGGGATGGCGGTCGGATCGAAACCGCCAAGGGAATGCTTTCCGGTTGGCCTGGTTTGTGGCCTCCTGAGCCGGAGATCATCAACGCGATGACCAATTGGTACGACCCGGCGACAATTCGATTCTTAAAAGATGCCGGAATCAACATGGTCTGGGTGACTTTCAGCAATGGATTTTCAAACCAGACAGAAAAGCCACACCAGGAGCAGGTTGCTCGATACATCACCGAGTGCCACAAGCAAGGAATTCACGTCATGGCCTACGAGTCCATCGCCAACATGTTCTGGCAGGATATGTTCAAGACCGTTCCGGAGTCACGCAATTGGCCCGCCATTGGCAAGGACGGGAAACCTGTTCCTTACGGCGCCGCCTCGTACAAGAAAATTGGCTATATCAGCCGTTATATGGCCGATCCTGGCAATCCCCAGTGGCTTGCCTACTTGCGCAAGCGGATCGACCTGGCGATTGATGCCGGGGCGGATGGCGTAATGTACGACAATAATTTCGCGTCCGACCTGGGCAAGCTGGCAGACGTTTACCGAATGATCTACGAGTACGGATCAAGCCGCAAACACGACTTTCTGCTCATGGGGAATTTTCATCAAAAAACTTACGTGATCAACCGCTTGACAAACGCCATGACCACCGAGGATGGCTGGGAGCCGGGAATTTACGCCAGCGACTCGCCTCCAATTCCTGACAAACAAAACGCCTTGAAAGTCGGGCCAGGCTTAATGGTTGATAACGTGGGGCTGTTTCGTGTACTTGACGCGTTGACGGAGGGTTGGAAATTGAATCTGGTCGAAGACGGACGCCGCGAAGGTGAGGTGCGAGAGATCGCACCGATGCAGCCCGATCGCTGGCAATTGGCGCTGGCGGAGGCGCAGAGCTTAGGGGTTTCCGAAGAGTTGTTTGTTGACGACGGATTCGCTACGGGCATGTGGGACGGAAACCCGAAGGCATTGGAAGTCATCCACGCTATAGGCAAATACAACCGCTTTTTCGCTGATCACGAAGAATACTATGTGGGCGCCAAATCCGCTGCTCCAATTGCCGTGGTGGTCGACGATGCTAGTGATGGCGTGCCCTTGTTGAACGCTTTGGCCGCGCGCAACGTGCTCTTTGAAGTTATTTATGCGAGAGACTTATCCGCCAGCAAGCTCATTCACTATTCCACTGTAGCTTTGCTAACGGCTCATACCGTAAGCGACAAAGGTATCACTGTCTTGGAAAGCTACGTTAGCGGTGGCGGCAAGCTGCTGGCGGCGGGCGATTCCGCGACCCATGATTTGGATGGTAAAACCCGAACGCGGCCCTCGTTCTTTGGCCAGAAGACGGGCAAGGGAGAATGTCTCTACCTCGATCGAGTCCCGTCCGCCGATGAACTGGCCAGAATGTTGAAGGACGATGAGTCCGCCCGCGAGCCGACGCTCGACGCGCCTCCGGGCGTTATCTACAACGTGACGGAACAAGCAGGCGGAAAGCACCTCATAGTGCACCTTTTGAACTACACGTTGACGCCTGCTGAAAACATCCGGCTCAGGCTCCACGGTGAATACCAGAGCGCTACGGTGCTTTCACCTGAGGCAACCAACGCGTATCCTCTTGCTATAAAGAGGTCGAATGGTGTCTCCGAGGTGATCGTCCCGACCGTGCGCATCTACTCGCTGGTGGTGCTTAAACGCAGTAACAATCAGCCTACAGACAAAAAGCTTGAGGGCGATCAGTGACTGGGTTCCAGCTCGCTTACGGCCGTCGGGGCCATGAAGTCCATCTTCCTAATGGGGCATAAATCGAGATGAAAATCGGCCTGACCTATCTCTACGTCATCTTTCGCTACGGGTATCCGCATAGGTTTGAAGACGTCCTGCGGGCCCTGCCCGAGATACGAAAACTCGGGTTTCACTACCTTGAAATGGAGGGCTTGGGGGCGCGACTACTTAAGACAATCTATCTCCAACGCAAAACGCTTGCGAAGGCGCTGCACGATTCGGGGCTTCACGTGCACAACTTTTGCGTGATCGTACCCGACATGGTGAGCCTGAATACGGAAAAGCGGCGTCGCAGCGTTGACCTCTTCAACTTGGGTGCCGAGATCGGCTCTGAGCTCGAAACCGAGACTCTCCATATGGCGAGCTACGCACCTCCCGTCCACTATCTTGGAGCCAGGCCTTATCAATTAGGTGACAGGAGCGGCTATAAATTCGCCGACCAGCCTCACATTTTCCTACCAAAGGGATTTGACTGGAACCGCGTCTGGGCGGCGCTGGTCGAGTCATGCCAGGCGTGCGCAAACATCGCGGCCAAGCATAGAAAGACCGTTCTGATGGAACCGAGAGTCGGCGAAATAATCTGCTCCGTCGACTCTCTCTTGCGGCTCATCGAGGACGTGAAATGCGACAACTTTAAAGCCAATTTCGACACCGGACACTTCAGCGCGCAACGTGAAAACGTGGTTCTGGCGCTCGCCAAGCTAAAAGGCAAGTTCGCGAACATCCACCTCTCGGACAACGACCCGAAGGATTCGAATCATTTGGCGATTGGGAAGGGGACGATCGATTGGGAAGAGTTCTTCCGTGTTCTGAAGAGCATGAATTATCGGGGCTACTTGGGCCTCGATTTCGCATTGGGCAAAACTATGTCGCAGAACTATCGCCGGTCGGTGGATTTCGTCAAGAAGATCACCTCGAAGCTGCGGATCCCGTTAGAAGTATGAAAGTCGCTCCTACCGGGTTTCGAGTTTGGATTACGTGTTAGCCTTCACGCGGGGCCGTCCCTCCAAGTCCGAATCCCCGAAAAGCCCATGGACCCGAATAATGGAATATTTCTTTAATATATATGAAATATTTCTTGACAGACGAGATAGATGTCCGTAATATCCCGGATAATCTGTCACAGGAATGGCAATAAAAAGGAGGCTAAGATGACACATTTGCATCGTGACCATGGACGGAATAGGTCTGCGGCTGTCTTTTCCCTTTTTGCCCTAGTTCTATCGATCTGCCCTCGCGCACTTCTCGGCCAAAGAAGCTCTGCAGGCATCTCAGGTTTAGTTACAGACCCAAGTGGCGCTGTTGTGCCGGCGGCGCAAATTACGGCAACCGAAACCTCGACGCAGACAGTTACCAAAGCTCTGACAAACGAGGGCGGCCTCTACGATCTGCCAAATCTTCAACCAGGTACATATGTCCTGCGAGTTGAGAAGGTGGGGTTCGAAGGTTATTCCCAAGGAGGAATCACTCTTCAGGTTGGACAACCTGTCAGCGTCAACGTTACATTAACCCTCGGGAGTTCAACCCAATTGGTGACCGTTGCGGGCCAACCACACCTGGTGAGTACGGTTGATCAGACTGTCAGTTACGCTGTCACCCCCCAATTTGTTGACGATGTCCCTCTGAATGGCCGAATTGCTCTCCAGATGATGGCGTTGGCACCTGATGCGAGCGCACATAGTGGCCCATACAATGGGGCGGAACAGGCGGCAACTCGGCCTGACGCATCGGTGAGCTATGTGACGGCAAGCGGCGAGGGGATGATGTTCACAACCTCGTACTACTTGAACGGCGGACTTGCGATGGACCCTTATACGAATTCCGTAAATGTCTTGCCCAATCCTGATGCCATTCAGGAGTTCACGTATGACACCAGTGCCTACAACGCGAAATTCGGCGGCTCGGGTGGCGGCGTGGTCAACGCGGCGACGAAAAGCGGCACGAACCAGTTCCACGGCACCGCCTTCGAGTATGTTAGGAACGGAGACTTAAACGGAAGAAACTTCTTTTCGGCTACTCAGGACACGCTTAAACGCAACCAATATGGGTTTAGCTTTGGTGGACCGATTCAGAAAGATAAGACCTTCGGATTTATCTCCTATCAGGAAACCACCATGCGCTACGCGACGACCACCAATGTCGCATATGGGCCGACAGCCGCCGAGCTGGAAGGCAATTGGTCAGCCATCCCGGTTCAACTGATGAATCCAGCCACTGGAACCCCCTATACGGGAAATTTGGTGAATCCAACAACTTACAATTCCATCTCCGTAAAGCTTTTGAATTATGTACCAATGGGAACTGGCGCCAACGGCCAAATCATCTACAATGCCTTCACGGTCGACAATGACCCGCAGTGGGTGGGACGAGTTGACCGGAATTTTGGCCCAAAACTCCGCATCTCCGGCAACTTTCTGTGGGATTCCTACGACGCCCCGCTGGTAGGGCAAAATCAGGGCAATATCCTTACGGGAGGAGATTCGAAGAAATGGGCCAGCGTAGTGACTTCTCTCAATGCCAGCTACGTGTTCAATCCAAGGCTTTTTACAACTTTGAGTATTGCTTATAGCAGGGGGGTCTATAGTGCGCTAGGCTCAACATTGTTTCCTACAATCCAGGAACTTGGGGCAACAAATATCCCTGACCTTGATCCCCCGCAGTACAAGCCAATTCAGGGCGATATCGAGTCCTGGTTTGCGTACGGTTGGAACGCATTCACAAGCCAACCCCGCAATGAAGAGGACTTCAGCAACAATTGGACATTTGTGCGCGGGAACCATATTCTCGATTTCGGTGCAGAGGAAATCGTCTCGCAAACTCTCTTCAACAGTGATTTCGTCAGTGGTGGC
>JASHTY010000110.1 GCA_030040315.1 Terriglobia bacterium
GCGGGCGCAGCGGCGCTTGCCGGTTCAGCGGCGGGTGTGCTACCCGCGGGCGCGCAGACGCATGGCGAGCCCAAGGCGCCGGAAAGCCCGGAAGTCGTTGCCGACCGCGAGCGGCGCATGAAGTGGTGGCATGCCGCCCGCTTCGGGATGTTCATTCACTGGGGCCTTTACTCCATTATCGGCCAGCACGAGTGGGCGATGGAGGTGGAGGGCATTCCGGTGGCGCAATATGAGAAGCTGGCCCCTCACTTCACTCCCCAGCCCCACGCCGCGCGCGCCTGGGCGAAGCTGGCCAAACGCGCCGGGCAAAAATATATGGTGATGACCACCAAGCATCACGAGGGCTTCTGCAACTTCGATACGAAGCTCACCAATTACTGCGCCACCAAGCAGGGCCCCAAGCGCGATCTAGTGGCGGAGTACGTGGAAGCGGCGCGCGCCGAGGGCATGCGCGTGGGCTTTTACTATTCATTGATGGACTGGCACCACCCCGACGGCGCGAAGTGCGCCAACGACGAAGCGGCGCGCGCGCGTTTTGTCGAATACACCCACGGATTGATTCGCGAGCTTATGACCCAGTACGGAAAGATTGATGTCCTTTGGTACGACGTCTCCTGGCCGCTCACTCCGGAAGGTTGGGAATCCGAAAAAATGAACAAAATGGTGTTCGAGCTTCAGCCGGACATCATCGTGAACAATCGCAATGGCCTGCCCGGCGACTTCACCACCCCCGAACAGCACATTACCGCTCCTACCGAAGCCACCCGTGCCTGGGAAACCTGCATGACCATGAACGATAGCTGGGGATACCAGAAGGCCGATGACAATTGGAAATCGCCAAAGACCATCGTGCGCAACCTCATCACCTGCGCGCACGACACCGGAAACTATCTGCTGAACATCGGTCCCAAAGCCGACGGCTCGATTCCTGAGGAGTCCGTGAGTATCTTGACGGATGTGGGCAATTGGATGGAAAAGAACGGTCCGACGATTTACGAATCGGATCGAATCACGGCGAAGGCCACCGAAAACACCAACTTCACGCGCCGCGGCAATACGCTCTACGCGCACGTCTACAATTGGCCGGGAGAGACCCTGGCGGCGAATTGGGTGCCCTTCTTCGCGCCGCAAAGCGTGGTGGCGATCGGCGGGCTGCGGGCGAAAGTGTTGTCCGCGAAACTGTTTGCCTCGGGCGCACCTGTGAAGTTCGAGCAAGGTGATCAGTACGTGCGGTTCATGGGCATGCCCATCAACGCGCCCGATCAACCCGCCACCGTCCTGGCCATTGAGTGCGACCAGGAACCCGTTGTCGACCATGACGACCCGCGGATCTACCGCAAGCGGGAGGGCGTGGGGGTTTAACAAGAAAGAATCGACTCTTACATGGTTAGGACGGCACGGAACCGGGTCTTGCCTTCGGCAACGCGCTCGTAGGCTTTGGCCGCATCTGCCAGCGGATACGTCTCCACAATCGTTTTGACCTTTCCTTGTGCTACGAAATCAAGCGCTTCGTAAAGGTATTCAGGGCCGTTTTGCTGGCTGCCGATCACCTGAATACGCTTCGAGATAAGGTCAATTAGAGAAACCGAAATCGGCTCAGCGTCGGCGCCCATTGCCACAAACCGCCCGTCAGGCCGCAGCCCCTGAATGCCATCCACCATGGACTTCGCGGAGTTGGTAGTACTGAGAATCACATCGGCGCCTCCCGCGGCGGCCAGGCTCTTTCCGTCACGCACAATTTCGTCCGCGCCCAGAGCGCGTACCATTTGGTCCTTGTCAGGAGAATGTGAAACGGCAATCGTCTCAAAGCCCGCGGCTTTCGCGTATTGCACCGCCAGGTGCCCAAGCCCGCCGATTCCCAGCACGGCCACGCGCTCATGTGGCTGCGGGTGGGCCCAGCGCAGCCCGCTGTAAACCGTGTAGCCCGCGCAGAAAATCGGCGCTGCCTGCTCGTAGGAAACCTTGTCAGGAATCAGATAGGTAACGTCGGCATTCATCAGCATGTACTCAGCGTGGCCGCCTGGCGCGTCGACGCCTGTGCCTTTCATGTAGGGGCAGAACATTCTTCGGCCGCGCTGGCACCATTCGCAGCGCCCGCAGGTGGATTGTATCCACGCGGTACCCACGCGATCGCCCACCTTGCGGCTCGTGACGTCGGGGGAAACGGCAACGATCTCGCCCACAGGCTCGTGGCCCAGGATACGGGGAAACGCCCCGGGAAAGTGCCCGAGCGTCAGATGGACGTCGGTGTAACAGATGCCGCTGGCATGCATCTTCACCAGCACTTGATTGGGTCCGGGTTGGGGTTGCGGAACCTCTTTCACCTGCCATGAACTGGCCACAGCCGGAACAACCGCAGCTTTCATGATGTCTCCTCCTTCTTCAACTGGATGGAGGATTGGATGCGCGGCATTTCCGACCGATACATGATTTTTGTGGAGGTCACCAGGTGGGGCTTCTTCAGCACCGTGGGGCAAAAGGCCGTAGCGCGGACCACCGATTCTGTGGTCCGCGTGTTTTCAATATCGCACGGGGCTAATGGAAATCCTGAGATCAAGCAGATGCCAGGAAGCCGCCGATGACTGCGGCGATGGGCTTTAGCTGCTGCGTGGTGGGGTCGGCCTGGACGCCGAAGATTTCGAGCGCCGTGGCGCCGAGCAGGTAGAGCGAATCCGCCGGGGCAAAGATGACGGGGCAGGTGAGCGATTCGTCGAGTTGCGGGATCGTCAGCACAGCCTCACCGAGCGACCGCCGGTCGCGCCGGCTGTCAGCGAGAATCAATTCCCGTGAGCGTAACGGCCTGATGCCGATTTCCTTAAGCCGCCCTTCAGGCACAAACGAATACAGCGCGCCGGTATCCACCCAGAAATCCTCCTCAAAAAACCAGGACCGGTCGGCCGGGTTCGAAACCTTAACCCGAATTTGAAACATGCCCATACGGAAGCCACCTGCGTGATCGCTAGCGCTAGTATACCGGAACCACTTCCCAATGGACAGCCGAAGCTCCTTTTACGGGGCAGGGTGATAGTTCAAGGCTTCTTTGGGCAAGGCGTCGAGCCGGCCCGCCGCGATGTCTTCTTCGATTTGGCGGTCCCACGCCGCGGCCCCCGATTCATGGGTGGCACAGACATTTCGTTTTGGGTCTGCGTCACGTCAACGGGCCGCAGGATCTGGGTCGCATACACAAACCCCGATGTATGCGCCACCCCGCGGAGAAAAAGGTACCTGCACCTTTCTGTGACCCCTGATGGATGCGCCACCTGCGGGAAAGACACCCAAAACTTCAAGTATCTCCACCGGGAACAGAAGGCACCAAGGTTTTGCGTGGGATGGCGCAGATCATCGATGCTCTTAATTCCATTCGGAACCAGCACAGCATGGCTCACCCTCGCGACAATCTACTGGACGAAGCTGAAGCTCAGCTAACGGTTAACGCTGTAAAAAGCTTGCTGCACTACTTGAACTCCAAACTCCGGTAACTCCGGTGAATACAAGGGCAGACACCACCAGCGGTGAGGCCAGCGCTAAAGCTTTCTCAGTGGGAATAAATTCGAAGCAAGCCAAGGCCCGCCCAGGTGGGTTTATCGCAACCAATTCTCCCGCGCCAGACTGCGAACTCGCGCGAATTCCTTTTCGTTGCCGGTGACGATTGTGCAGCCCACCGCCAGGGCGTGAGCAGCGATCAGCATGTCATGGGGGCCGATGAGCGTGCCTGCATCCTCAAGCTTCGCGCGGACGGGGGAGTGGGGGCGCGGTCGAATCACTGATATAGTATGGTCAGATCGAGGTGCGGAGTATGGTGACGATCACATTCCCAGACCGCGAGGTCGAAAAGAAGGCGCTGGCCTTTCTGCTCGGCCGTTTCTCGGGCCGAGTCCTCCGCTCTGGAGAGCATCTGGTTCCTGAGGCGGCCTTGGAAGCGCTGGCCGACCAAAACATTCCCTTTACTGTCCAAGGCAAGACGACCTATGAGCAGCAAGTGGCGGCGATTCGAGGTCTTACTTCCCCTACAGTTTAGTGATGGGCGAGACGTTGCCGGCGAATGGTTAGCCGAAGCGGTCCTGGAAGTAGTCGACCACTTCGGGGCGGCCAGCTACGAGACACAAAAGCTGGAAGGCCACTTGCGCCACGGGGGCGTTATGTAACGGGACAATTTGGTTCGCCTGACCGTCGATGTGAGGGACACTGCTCGAGGCCGTCAATGGATGAAGCAATTCAAGGGACGCTGGAAGGCCCGCCCTGAACAGCTCGATCTGTGGATGGTGAGCCACCCCATTGAGGTCGAGTAGTTGGACGTATAGTCCGCTGACTCTCGAAAGAGGAAAGGGTTCCAGGGGGAGAAGACTCCAGAACACTTTTCGCCTGCTTAGCTCAGCCAATTCTCATGTGGTAGATCGCGAATTCGGGCGAATTCGTTTTCATTGCCGGTCACGATGGTGCAGCCCAGCGCCAGGGCGGGAGCCGCGATGAGCATATCGTGGGCGCCGATGGGTGTGCCCGCATCTTCAAGCCTCGCGCAAACCGTCGTTACTTCCCAACGTCCAACTCGCTCAAGCCGTAAAGCGGCGAGTCCTTGGGAATCGGTTCATTCCAGATGTAGTAGCTGAACCAATCGAGATTGGCTTGCAGGAGGGCGCGCTGGGACTTGGGTTTGCTCACGCCGTGCCCGAAGCCCGTGTAGAGAATCAGGCGCGCCGTTACTCCCTGGTCCTGCAATCCGCGATACAACTCGAAGCTGTCGGGCACGGGCACCCGCTTGTCATTGCTGCCTTGCTGAATCAGCGTCGGCGTTTTCGCCTGCTTGATGGTGGTGATGGGCGAGGTTTTGGCGTATACCTCCGGATCGCTCCACGGAGTTTCGTGCAAATACTGCCGCGTGAAGGGCGTGATGTCGGTGTTCAGGTAATAATTCATCCAGTCGCTGATGCCGGCGCCGACGGAAATCGCCTTGAACCGGCCGGTATGCGTAGTCAGGAAGGCCGGGATGTACCCGCCTTCCGACCAACCCATGGCGGCCAGGCGATTGGGGTCTGCGATGCCTTTGGCGATCATCGCATCCACGCCGCTCATCACATCCCACATATCGCCGACGCTCAGGTTGCGTACATTCAGTGCGCGCAAAGCCGCACCATACCCGGCGCTGCCGCGGTATTTCGGTTCGAGCACCAGCGCCCCCTTGGAATGGAACGTCTGGAGCGGATAGGCGTAGTTACTGGCCACAAGCAGGGGCATGGAAGTCCTCGTGGGCCCGCCGTGATTCATGACGAGCAGGGGGTACTTCTTCGCCGGATCGTAATCCGCGGGTTTGTAGAGAATGCCTTCGATTTGAGCGCCATCCTGGCTTTTCCATGAGACCACTTCGGCTTTCCCCGGAATCCAGTCTTTCACCTGCGCAGTAACGTCGGTGAGTTTCCTGGGCGCAAACGGCGACACGGAGGTCACAAATAACTCCGTCATGTGCGTTGAGTCCTCGGCAATGACCGCCAGAGTCTTAAAATCCCTTGTGAATGATCTGCCCTCCACAATTAACGAATCGGGCGAGCTAAACCGGCGGATTTCCAGCGATGCGGGATCAAGCCGAAAACCGTGCGAAGAGGTCTTCTGCGTAGCGCCGAAATAAATGCCCTCCGGCCCCCAATCCGCGAGGTTTGCATCCTCGTCGAACTTCGCAGTCAGGTCGCGCACGTCGGAGGGCGCGGTGGCGGGTTTCGCGGTCACAGCTTCCAGGTTCACGACTGCAATGTGTCCGTTGGTATAGTAATAGTAGGGCTGCGCCAGGGCTGTACCGAACGCCAACTCCTTATCGTCGGGAGAAAATACCGGCGAGCCATCGGGGCCGGGCAGAGCCACGATGTTCTTCACGCTGTTGTTCTGCCCCAAATCGAGCAGGTAAATATCCTTATCCCTGCTGAAGGCCAGAAGTGGATTTTTCGTGGCGCTGAAGGCGATTTTGGTGGAATCGTGTGACCAGGCAAATGATTCAATGTTGAGCTTTTCGTCCGTAGTGAGCTGCCTGGCAGCCACCGGCAGAAAAGTCTTCTCTGCCGCCGCAACGTCCACAAGCCAAAGTTGATTTTGCCGGTAATCTTTTTCAAAGACATCGTAATCACTGCACTTTTCCTTGCGGTCCTTGCCAGATTTCGCCTCGGGCGGATTGGCGGTAAAAGCCATCCACTTACCGTCCTTGGACCAGCGGAAATTGTCCACGTCGGTTTCCGGCCTGGTGAGTTGCCACGCCTCGCCACCCCCCGGTGAGATCAGCCAGATTTGATGGTCAGCGGGCTTTCCGGCCGCTTTCCCGTCATCTTTCTTCTCGTCCTTCTTTTCTGACTTCTCCTCACGGATTCTCAGTCTTCTTTTCAGGCGCCGCCGACTCAATCGCTGATGGTTCCCGCTTTGTAACCAAGGCGATCATTTCCCGTCCGGCGACAATTCCGCCGGGGATGCCGATTCCTTTCCCCTCGTCAACTGGAAGTTGGCCCCCGTCGCCACGTTCGCCAGCCACAATTGCGAAACATAAGAATTGTCCTTCCAGTTGGTCTCGCGCATGAGATAGGCGATAAACCGTCCATCGGGAGAAATCCGGGCCGCACTGAGGGTCTTCAAACTTAAGGTTTCATCCAGCGAGGCGGTGTGCCGGGTTTGGGCGAACAGTAAACCAGGCAGCAGCAAGGTAAAAAAGAAGAATCGGGGGGAGAATTTCGTCAAGTTACCCTCCACATGAAAAGGAGGTTGATTGTACATCCGGTTGGACGTTTGCGAGCAGGAAGAGTCACAACTGAAAGTCAGGCTGGGGCAAAGCGATGCAGGCGTCTGGAATGGACATAAAGGGGGTCCGGCTTACCGGGACCCGGGTTATGAGAGATAGATTATTATGGCCGCTATAAACCGATTCAATTGGACTGTCTCCTAACAAAGGCGTCAAATTGTCGCAATCCAGAAACTTCACTGGGGGTCTAGGAGAATTCCGCGAAGGGAGAAGTTTATGCATCGCCGAATTAAGTTGTATGCCTTGGTCCTGTTTTTGCTTATGCTGCCACTTTCCGTTGCCCAGGCTTTAACCAACCGCGGTACCGTATCCGGAAACGTGTACGACAAGACCGGAGCGGCGGTTCCAGACGCCACGGTCCTCTTGGTGTCTGTTGCCACGGGCGCGACGAACACCTTGACGACCCCGCACTCGGGGGAGTTCGTTTTCCCTGATCTTATACCCGGTGTTTACACCCTTACCGTCAGTCACCCGGGGTTTGAGACGGTGAAGGTCGATGGCGTGCAGGTAGAAGTGGGAAGGGTCACCACCATACCAGTCACCCTCGCCGTGGCCCGAATGATGAACACCATGGAGGTTTCGGCGTCGGCAGTCTCCCTGGAAACCCAGCAAACGGCGCTCAATTCGGTCATAACCAATCAGGCCGTACAGGATATACCCTTGAACGGGCGCGACTACCGGCAACTGCTGGTGCTGACCCCCGGATTCGTTTCCGGCGCCGGCGCGCACGAAGCCACCAACGGCAACCGGGACAACCAGAACAATTGGCAGATCGACGGAGTTGACAACAACGACTTCTGGCAGAACTCCGAAGCCTTCAACCAGGGCAGCATCTCCGGCGTGGCCGGCGTGCTCCTTCCCATCGACGCGATTGAGGAATTCAACCAGCAGAGCGCCGGAGGCGCCGAGTATGGACGCAATCCCGGCTCCACCATTAATGTCGTCATCAAGTCCGGCAGCAATCAGATTCACGGCAGCGTCTATTACTTCAATCGCAATGATGCGCTGGCGGAAACGTCCCCCTTCTTCGAACCGGGCGTATCCTCGGCCGAATTGAAAAACAATAATTTCGGCGGCACGGTCGGCGGACCCATTCTGAAAGACAAGCTTTTCGGCTTCCTCGGTTACGAAGGACAACGGTTCATTGCGGGAAATCCCCAGGTGGCAACTGTCCCATCCGCAGCGTGGGTGAGCAACGTCGAATCCACCGTGATGGCTCCTTATGGCATCACCGCCAATCCGACCATGATCGCCACCTTGGATAATCTCTGGCCAACACAGACCTTTGCCAACGCGCCTGCCACGGGCGGCAACTTCACCAGCAACTCGCCCAATGTTTATTCCAGCGACAACGAAGTTGGCCGGTTCGACTGGAACATCAGCAGCAAGACGCGCGCGTACTTTCGAGGGCTTTTCGGACACGGGTATGCCACGGCCGCGGTGGGTTCGGTTTTCGGCGAATACTACCAGGCCGTGCCCAGCGCTCAGTCGAACTGGGTGCTCGACGTGACCAGCACCATTTCTCCCCACTTGGTGAACCAATTCCTGGCGGGTTACAACTACTTTTTGCAGAACTTTAACGATGCCGTCAGCAACCAGGACCCGCCTTCCTGGGGCTTCAACACCGGAGTCACGAACGCGAACTTCGGCGCTCCGCACATTTCCATTGCCGGATTTAATGACGGTGGTGTGGGTGAAACCGCGCAACTGGGCCGGACCGATCCCACCTGGCACATCACGGACGACCTGGAATACACCCGCGGCAACCACACCTTCAAATTCGGTGGAGAGTATCGCCACGCCGGGTTGTGGGTCCACTACCTCTGGGGCGCGCGCGGCACCTTTGATTTCACCGGCAGTGCGGGTCCCTGGTCGACCGGCAACTTCACCGCGGCACAGATGGGCTTGGCGGACTTTCTGGCCGGATACATTCTCTCCGGATCCCAGAACGCCAATGACATCGCCATCGGTAGTCCCACGCGCAACTGGTATGTTGAATCGGGCTCAGCCTACGTCCACGACAACTGGCAGCTCTCGCCCAAGCTGAATATCAATTACGGCGTGCGCTACGATTACTACACTCCCTACCACGATCCCACCAACACCATTTCGTCCTTCTGGCCCACCTTCACCGGCACCACTCCCCCGGGACTGG
>JASHTY010000111.1 GCA_030040315.1 Terriglobia bacterium
TGTCCCTGGCCGTGGGGAACATCGACGACCGCCGGTTTCTCAGCCAATTCCGATGCGCCGTCAAGCTCGCCGCTGTACAGCAGGTCCTTCGCCTCCGAAAAGCGCAGGATCACGCGTGGGAATTCATTCGCCGCTGGTACCAGGGCGCCTTCGGATTCGCGAGTCTCGTCAGAGATGTAGAGTTCCTGTTCCCGCGGTGTGCGCTTGGGCGGTTTATCCGGCGCAACGTAATCGCGGCCCTGAATCACATCAGGATCGGTGGTGGAGCCGCGGCCGCTCGAGCGCCCTGCCGCCTCTTCTCCTCCCCCGCCGAAGCCGCCGCCAAAGCCAATTCCGGTGGTTGCGCGCAGCAGCGCGCCCGGGCGGAAGAACACGTAAAGCTGCGAGCCGTAGCCATAGGCGAGGGGGCTCTTGGGGTCCTCGACCTTTGCGAGCAGCACGCTGCCCGGGCAAATCAACCTCTGTGGACGCGCCAGCGACACCATGGTTGTGATCCCACCGCTGATGGGCAGCGTGGCCCCGCCGCCTACGGCAACCATCAGGCCGCCTTGCTTTACGAATTCCGCCAGGTTCTGCAGGCCCGAGTAACCAAGCCCGCCGCGAATGTCATCGCTGGTGTCGAGACCCGGCGCGAAGAGGTTGGGCATCTCATCGGAATTCCTCCAAGGCAGGGGATTGGCGCGCATGGGAATGCCATTCAGGATTGACGCAAGTTCGCCATTCATCGGCGGCACAATGATGACGTCAAATTGCTCCCGCAAGTTGGCAGTTTCGCGAATCTTCGTGTCAGCGATGTAGGTGTAGGGAATCTTAAGCTGATCCAGGGAGACGCGGAACCAGCCGTCGTTCTGAGTGCTCTGCCAGTTGTGCATGACGGCCACGCGCGCCGCAAGCAGCGGATGGGTGGTAACGCTGGGCTTCTCGTCCACGGCGAAAACCGCAAGGCCAAGCTCGCGCGCCGCACTTTCCACATCGTCGTGGCCGGAGGCGGTGACAATGCCGCTGATAATGAATGTTCCGCGGCCGAATTTGCGGCCCGCAGCTTCAAAGGGCTCTTCAGCCGCTTCCATGGTGACGCTCGCCAGGCGGTAACGGAAGGCGCCGAGAGCACTGGAGGCATTGTTATCAATCAGGAAAATGCTCCCGCTCTTGCCGCTGACGCTTCCTGGGGGCACAACCGGACCCTGCACCTTGGTCATGGGAACATCGAGGATGCTGGTATCCATCACGCGCACCGTCTTGATGTTGGCGAGCGCGCCCATGGTCCAGCCCGTGTCATCATAGGAGCGTGGATCGCGCGTGCTGTAGTATTGGGTGTCAAGCAGCATGTCGGCCAGGCGGCTGTACGGCTGATCCATGCGGACCACGTAGCTGCCTGCGGGGAAATCCACAGTCTTCTTGTCGCTGGATTTTTCCGGCGCCGTGGGCTTGGCGTTCTCTGCAGACGCTGATGCCCCGCCTTTCGCGCTGCCTTTGTGAGCCGGCGCGTTGGCTTCTTCCGCCGGTTTGTCCTCCGGCTTTTCATCCTTGGGTTTTTCATCGCCCGCGCTTTTCGCTGGCGGTGAAGAATCAGCCGGCAACGACACGCTGAACGCCTTATCCGCGCGCGAGACTTCAATCCCCTGCATGGCCAGCATGTTCAGCAAGCGCGCCTGCTCAAACGGCCGCGCTTCATCGCCAGGAAAAACCCATGCGGCCGGTCCTTCCCGCCGCGCCTTTTCAATCGACCGCCGGCTCTTGGCGTAAAAATTCATCAGATATTCCTGGCCGTGCATCGCCAGGTTGTACATGCCCAGCAGGATGCCGCTTTGCTCCATATTGGCGTTGTCTCGCGCCGACCACTTCACTTTGGGCAGCGGAGGATTCGGCCGGAACCATTCGCGGCTGGTCTCGCCGGGCGTAAGCTCGCGCACCATCGTGTCGGCGCCGTCATTTCCGAACGTTTCATAAAACCGGCCGATGGAATTGTGTCCGTTGGCAAGATAAAACATGTAATTCGGCGCCCAACCGTCATAGAATCCGTGTGTCCATACGCCGACCACGCCGCGCTTGGTGAGTTCTTCAATCTCGTAATAGGCCATCTGCTGCCACTCGGTGGTCACGATCGGATCCAGCCAGGCGTTGTAGGGCCCCGTTCCGGTCGAAATGTAGAGATACGGTTCCGACTCATGCAGGTCGTGAAAGACCGTTACGTGCCAATTCAAGAATCCGTTCATCATTTTGCGCGAGAGGGCGAGTGAAAGTGTGAGGGCGTCGCGATTGTTGTCGTGCGAAACGTAGTGTCCCCACCACGTGAGCGGATAGGGAATGTCCTCCGGGTGGCGCTTGCGGTGCAGATAAATATCCACGAAGCGGTCGTGGCCGTCCGTCTCGACGACGGGCGTAATCAGAACGATGGACTTTTTGCGAATGGTGTCGATAAGGGGAGTATCCTCAACGGCGAGGCGGTAAGCGAGTTCCATGAGCATTTCGGGCGATCCCGTTTCCGGCGAGTGGATGCTGCCGCACGCCCAGTACATCGGCTTGCCTTGCGCAGCCAGCGCCTGCGCGCCCGCTTCCGAGAGTCCGCGTGGGTCGGCGAGCCTCGCGGTAATCTCGCGATAGTGGTCGAGATTGTCGATGGTTGCTTCGTCGGCGACGGCCACCAGCAGCATCTCGCGTCCTTCTTCGCTCTTGCCCAGGGAAAAAACTTTGATGCGCGGGCTCTTGCTTTCGAGCAGTCGCATGTAACCGTTGATCTGCTTCGTGTAATCGAGAATATTGGGAGCGCCCACGATGTGGCCAAGATATGTGTCCGGCGCCGGCACGCAGGAGCTTTGCGGAAGGTGGTCCACCAGTTCGGTGGTGAAGAAGGGCTCCGTGGTGTCCTTCTTGATCTGCGCGGTGTACGCCGCGTCATCCTGAATGGTGCAGGCCGCTTCTTGAGCGCGGGCCGCCGCCATCGGCAGAATCAACAAACATGCGGTCAGACAAACGATGCGTGCCTTCATCGAAGCCCTCCGGAATTTCGTGGGTTTTGGCGCGGCGTGGGCGCAAAATCTTCCCAGGTCAGATTCAGAATCGAACGTCTCGCCGCGCAGAGAACGGCCATTGTTGAAGAGGGGCGGAAGGTTGTCAAGATATATGATTGCCGCCGTCGGTTCCGCGGAGTGAGACTCCTCAGCGCTTCGGCGAAAGGCTGCACAAAACGCTTGACAAGCTGCTCGAATTGGCAGTATATTCTGTAGTGACAGAATAAACTGTCCATCCCGTCATCTATGCCGTTAGCTCCCAAGGGAGGTGAACGTGGGCGGAAAACTTCGGGACCTGTGGACCTGGCGAGGCGAGATCGACCGCGGCCCCTACGTGGTGATTGGCGTGCTGGGTTTCGCCATCAAGCATAACCTTGACCGCTTTATGGCTGGAGTGATTTTCCATCGCCACTTCGATCCCTTCAGTTACTGGATTGCGCCGGTAAGGGCTCTTCGGCTTTCGGCAGTCTCCCGGCCTGAGGCGGAATTCCTTGTAGTCATGGTAGCCACGGCGCTGCCGTTTATCTGGATCGGCATGGCGCTTACCGTTCGCCGCTTGCGCTCGATTGGGCTGCCACCCTGGCTCGCCATTTTTTTCTTTGCGCCGGTCGTTAACATCATATTGTTTCTATTTCTCAGCGTCCTGCCATCGCGGCAGGGCGGATCTAGACCGAAGGGCGAACCGGTTCGTCGCCCCTCCGGTTTTGTTGGGCGGCTGATTCCGGACAGCCCCTGGGGCAGCGCCGCGCTCGCGATATTAGTCACTGCACCTGCGGGCGTAGCCATTGACTTGCTTGCTGTCGACCTGCTTCGAAACTACGGCTGGGGGCTGTTCGTGGCCCTGCCCTTCTGCATGGGACTGCTGGCCGTAATGATTTACGGATATCACGGCCCGCATAGCTTCTTGAGCAGTGTTGGCGTGGCGTGCGCATCGGTGCTGCTGCTTGGCGCAGGAATCTTTCTCTTTGCCATGGAAGGTGCGATTTGCCTGTTGATGGCATTGCCGCTCGCACTCCCGCTGGCGGCCCTTGGCGGGGCAATGGGATGCGCAATTCAATGGCGGCCACACTCAGCGCAGCCTGCGCCGACGGTAATGCTGGGAATTCTGCTTTTTGCTCCCGGCATCATGGCTTATGAACACGCATCT
>JASHTY010000112.1 GCA_030040315.1 Terriglobia bacterium
AGGCCAACGGGGGAACTCGGCAAGAGCGTCAGGATCGGAATTTCGCGGGAAACCGAGCGTTTACTCCGGTTCTTTGAAAGGCGTAGCCCTTACGTATCTGGAGCCAAGAGGTTGGCGATCTAAGGGGACGCGGACTATGTAGTGGTAGCCACGGCGGCGCATTTTTTGCCGTGGGTTCTTCGGACCGGTCAAAAGCCCACGGCAGAGAAGACGTCGCCGTGGCTACCAGTTCCTGCGGTTGGGAGTCTGCGATCCTGAAGGGACGCTTGGCTTTTCATAGCACACGCAGAGATTGAAATGTATCTCTGCGCCAGCCCCCTTCTCGACGCTACTGTTGATACTCGATTTTGATCCCTCCGTAGTTTAAGCCAATCTGCTCAGTAGAGCCGCCTCCGGCGACCTTATCCAGTTCGGCATCGGAAACCTCGCCCTTCTTTGCCGGGACAGCTTGATTTGCTCCCTCGATCTTCTGGTCACGGAGTTTATCTCTTTGGTCGTCCATTTTTTTCTCCTTTGTCCCTTGTCGTGCTCACGCGAGGGGCAAGCTGGATTTTGCCCCTCATAGAGATAATCGGAATTGGCGAGCCAAATCCGACAGGGTACGAAAATATTCTTGGAGGAAAGGGAAGAAGATGTCAGCAATGGGTTACCCGCGGCTGTGGCATCAGGTGATCGCCGATGACGGCAGTAAAGTTGCTCATGGGGTCGAATTGACGGGATGCCTACTATTTGCAATTTTCTCGATCCGGTCGAAATCGCGAAAGACGTTGAACGGCATGGTCAGTTTCTTAACTTCCTCCACCAGCGCGTCGTTTGAGTTCACCAAGGTCTTAAGACTTTCGAACCAGTCCGGCGCAGCGGCAAGAGCCCCCTCCAGCTCATCCTGGGTGTTGGTCTGGTCAGTCTCGTGATCTTGCCGGAAAATCTTTTGGCCGCGTTCGGACATGAACGAGTTCGTAATCATAACCGCGAGCAACTCCTCGCCGTCTTTCATGTTTCCCAGGTCTTTCCACTCCAGGTTTTCAAACGCAACACGGGTGTGACGGGAAGCGTGTACCATTTCGTGAAAGAACACGTCCAACGGATTAAGGCCTGGGGCGCCCTTGCCACATCCATGCAGAGTCCAGTCGTCTGGAGACATTTCCACGTCGATGGAGTCTTCACCCCACCTTTCAACCCACAGTTCCGGGTGGGCAGACGCATTGCACCCGTCACGCAGATCCTGCGTCTGGGGCCTGATCCAGACCGGTACTCTCTTGTCCAGGCTGTCCAACAGGGTGCGTCCAATTTTCCAGTGCTCCATCTGGTCCAGAAGTTCCCGCACGCGGTGCTCGTAGAGTCGGACAGAATCCGGCTGACGGGCAAGCGGATGGTACAGATACTGCGCCGCCGCTTCGGACCTCAACTTGAGGTAGACGCGCGGCAGGATGAAGTTCGCCTTCAGCCAAATCGGGTCTTTCTGCTGATTTCTGATGTCGAGCCCGCGCCTTTCTCCGCTAATGAAGATGGAATAGTGTTGATACTGCAATCGGCTGTCACCAAAGCTGTGATACCGCTCATACGGGGGAAGTGGCTCCGGCATATTGATGCTCCTTTGCGGTCATGCCCCGCCAAAAGGTTTTAGGGCGCGCCGTGCCAATTGGTGTAAAGACCAAGTGCAGACTTGGCCTTCAATGGCTATATCGAAATAGCACGTCAGAAAACGACAGAGGATTTACGCGGGCTGGCGCAGACTCCTGCGGTTGGGAGTCTGCGGTCCTGAAGCGACGCTTGGCTTGCCAGGTTACACGCAGAGATTGAAGCGCATCTCTGCGGCAGCCGGCGAAAAACCCCTCACCCGGCGGCCCGTGACCGCCACCCTCTCCCCTCGGAGAGGGAAAACCCTTCCCTCCTTGAAACATTTACCGTTCACGGCGCCGCGCTAAAGCCCGTCAGCGGGTTGCCGTAGAAGGCGTCGGTCGACCACTCGGTGCGCTTCCAGGGACCGTCCTGGTCTCCCAGAATCTGCACGGGCACAATCACCCGGCTGCTGCCCAGCATGTTGGCCTTGGCGATGCCGTTGTCAAATTTTCCCTCGGGGCTGACGCTGAATTTGATGGAACGTGCCAGGTGGCCATTCCACAATAGCTTGAACTCATAATCACCAGGATTCTCGCTCAGCAGGAATGGTGGCCCGAACATGCCGGGCTTTTGCCCGGTCTTATCCCAGCCACGCACGTTGTAGAAGCTGCATTTCACCCGCTCCCACTTGGCGTGTTGCGGCGTATTGTTGTCCACAAAGTGCGTGGTCTCGCTTTCGATCTCGTTATCACAGGTCGCCTTGCCCACTTCTTCGCCCTGATACATCTTCTTGCCCACTTCCTTGCCCTGATAGAACAGGTGGGGCTCCAGATGGGTGGCCTCGCCGCGCATCCAAAACGCCACGGTGAAAACCGGAAGCTTCATTCCTGCCGGACCATCGTCGGCGTGAACGAAGATGTAGCCGATGGGGAGGTTCCAATCTTCATCGACGAAGTAGACCCACTTGTTGGCGGCTTTCGGGCCGGACTCATTGGAATGGACCTTGGCCACCGTCATTTTTCCCTTGTAGAGGGTGGAGTTGGCCCCCGCCAGCTCATTGCGCATGCCGATGGTAAAGTCCACCGGCCCCGTGTACGTGGCCCCTTTGTCCTCCGGAACGTCGCGGCCGCCGCACTCCGTCTTGAGCGAATGGCCTTTCTCCGTGTCGCGGGTCTTGCAGTCAAACTTCACCCAGGCTCCGCTGCCGGGCAGAGTGAATTCCGCGTAGAGCTGCGAGCCGCTGGCGATCGGTCCATTGACTCGAAACTCCATTTTCGGCACCCAGCTCCAGTTATCAGAATTCTTCTGATACGAGGGTATCGTCCAGGCGTTAATCAGGATCGAGTCCTTGGCAATCTCCGGCTGGTCATCAGCCAGGACGGAAGTAGCCGCGCAGCCCGCCACGACCGGCAGGGCAAGGCACACCAGGAAAAAAGTCCAACTAAATTTCGGATGGAATTTCACTTCACACCTCCTGAATTCATAGAATAATAGAGGGGAACATCAGGGTTTCCGGCCAAACCTAATTTGCCGTTCATTGGCTATATCGAAATCGCAGGCGAAAAGACGACAGGCGGGGAATTTTTTTTGGTCAGACTGCCAGGCACGGAAGATGAAGATAATGGTTTCGATTCCACACTCGAGCGTGATAACATCGCTTGGAGAAAACCAAGGGACATTTCTTAGCTCCAGACTTCGTTGACTCCAAAGGAGGAGACATGGCGAACCCCAACCAACCGAATATCGACGAAAAACTTGACGCGCCCGTCGCGCCCAGCCAGGACGGCGAACTTTCAGAAACAGAGACTGAAAAAGTGACTGGCGGCGGCGCAATTGGAATTGCTGGCCGGCCGGATACGGGCGCCGGGGAATAATCCCATACTGGTACGCTTGGCAACGGCGCATTCCGCTGGCTGGCGCAGAGTGAAACTCTGCGTCCTGGCGGTCGGGGCGCATCAGGCGAGAGTCGCAACCCTACAGCTTTGCTCTGCGCCAGCCAAATCACCGGGGAAATACGGGGACGGAACCGATTGCGTCAAATCACCCAGCCAGTGGGTGAAATCCCCCACTAGCTCGCCCGGACAGGGGCCCAGATCACCGCACCACCTGAGCTAACTTCTCTAGCCCCAATTGGTTACCAAACAATAAATACCCCCATCAACATTGGAACTCGAATTGCTCATGTTATCCGACGGGCTTCGTATCTCATGGGAGAACTATCGAACTCCTTTCAAATGGAAGGGCAGGCTTCAGCCCCGCCCTTCGAGATAAGATAGGTCGCCCCTCGGAGCCCCGGGAAATGGCCCATGCAGAATGGACGAAGCCCAGAACCTGCTGAAAATAAAGGTCGAACATTTTGACTTTTTGAAAACGAAGCCCAGAACGTGTTGAAAATTAAGGAATCGGGCATTTTGTCCGGAGGGCAAGGAGTTTCCGAGGCTAGACATGGTGGCAGCGCGACGGGGTTTAACGTGAATCCAAGCCGTCCCGCAATGTCAAATCCCATTCCCCAGGGGTGGCGCCCGCGTTACAATTGCCGCTGGCCATTCGTTAAGGAGGATTTTCGGTTTGCCGAAGTCGAAGCCCCAGGCATTTGTCGCGCACGGCGGTGGTCCAAGTTCCGTGCTGAACTCGAGCCTGTACGGAACGGTGCGCGAAGGGCACGGCCGGTTCGGGCGGCTTTGGGCGGCGCGCGGTGGACTGGCAGGCCTGCTGCGCGGAGAGGTTTTGGATCTGCTAACGGTTCCGCTGCGCCGCCTGGAGCGCCTGGCGGAGCAACCCGGCACGATGATCGGGAGCTTCCGCGGCGAGATCACCGATGAGCACATCGGCCGCATCCTGGAATTTTTTCGCCGCCGCGACATCCGGCACTTTTTCTACGCGGGCGGGAACGGCTCCATGGGCACTCTTGCGCGAATCGCCCTCGCGGCCGCGGCGCAATCCTACGAGCTGACCACCATCGGAATTCCCAAAACCATCGACAATGACATCTGCGAAACGGATCACTGCCCGGGCTTCGGCAGCGCGGCCCGGTTCGTGGCGACGGCGGTGCGCGAAATCGGGCTTGACCAGCGCGCCCTGCCTACCCCGGTCTCCATTATCGAGGTCATGGGCCGCAACGCCGGCTGGCTGGCCGCTGCCTCCATTCTGGCGCGCGGACGAAGTGACGATCCACCGCATTTTATCTACGTGCCGGAAGAAGTATTCAGCACAACGGAATTTGTGGAGCGAGTGGAGCGCCTTCTCCGCAAGCAGGGATGGGTGGTCGGCGTGGTGGCGGAGGGGATTCGCGACGCCTCCGGGCAACTGGTCAGCGCCACGTATGGAAGCAATCTGGACGCGAAAGGCCGGCCACTGGTGGGCGGAGTTTCGGCTGATCTTGCCATGCTGATTTCGACAGAGCTCAAGGTTCGCACGCGCAGTGAGAAGCCCGGAATCCTCTGCCGGGCGTTTAATCCCTGCCGGTCGCCGGTGGATGCCCGGGAAGCGTTTGAAATCGGCCGGTTCGCAGCCAGATCCGCGCTCGCTGGAAAATCACAGGCCATGGTGGCCATGAAGCGTCAACGTTCGCGCAAATATCGCGTGAGGCTGCATCTGGTTCCGCTGGCCAAAGTATGCGACCACGAGCGCACTATGCCGCGCCGATACATTCGCCCGCCCGCGGCGATTGCAGAAGATTATCGCAAGTATGTCGCGCCGCTGGTGGGGGATGATTTGCAACTTCCTGCGCACCTGGATTAGCGCTTGGTTGCACTGATAAACGCAATTTACGGACTCCCGGAAGGACGGGGCTTCAGCCCCGCCGTTACGGATGCCGCGACGAAGCGGGCCTTCAGGCCCTGAAGCAATGCCCCTTCTGGGGCTGTAGCCCCGAAGACGACTCGGTCCTCAACGGCGGGGTTGAAGCCACGCCCTTCCATTGCGGTGTGATTGAGAACGGTGACTTAAGCAAGTACCAGTGGCAAAATGGAAGAAGGGCTTATCTGTCGTGAGTAAGACACTTTCATTCCGCTACGGTTCAGAAGGGCGGACCATTACGCTTCCCGCAGGCGCGTTTTGCGACACAATTGTTCCTCAGTCGCTTCCCCCGCTTAGCGATCCGGCATCGGCGGTTTGTGAGGCGCTTGCCGCGCCCATCGGCGCGCCGCCCCTGCGCGAAATTCTCCATCCCGGCGATAAAGTCGCGGTTGTGGTCAACGATATCACTCGGCTTGTGAACAGCGATGTTTTTCTGCCCGTTCTTCTGAACGAAATCAATGCCTGTGGCGTGCCGGATGGCGATGTATTCATCGTATTTGCCCTGGGCCTGCACCGGCGGCAAACCGTGGAAGAGCAGCAGCTCATCGTGGGTCAGGAGGTGGCGCGCCGCGTCGCGCTTTATGACCACGACGCACGGGAAAATCTCGTGCATCTTGGCCGCACGGAGCGCGGGAATGAAGTCTGGATCAATCGCCGCGTGTACGAAGCGGACCACATCATCCTGACCGGCGAAATCATCTACCACCAGATTGCCGGTTACAGCGGCGGCCGCAAAAGTCTGATGCCGGGAGTGGCCGGGGCGGAAACCATTACCTTCAACCACCAACTTCTTCTCGACCCCAACTGCCGGCCGGGCGTTCTGGAGGGCAATCCCGCTCATGAGGACCTGCTTGAGGCAACGATGATGATCGAGCCCGACTTCATATTGAATGTGGTGCCATCTCCTGCGGGCGAATGGGTGCGAGTGGTGGCCGGGCATTACGTCCTCGCTCATCGCGCCGGGTGCGCGACCGTCGACCGCATGTGCCGAATCGAAGTCCGACGGCCCTATGACGTGGTACTGGCCAGTGCCGGCGGATTCCCGTTGGACATCGACCTGCGCCAGGCCCACAAAGGGATGGAAAACGCCGCACAAGCTTTGCGCCCCGGCGGAGTGCTGGTTTATTTCGCCGAGTGCCGCGACGGCACGGGCAGCGCGGCAATCGAAGCCATGGTGGACAAATTCTCAAGCGCTGAGGAAATGGAAAAAGACCTGCGCCGGGGTTTTGTCGTGGGCGCCCACAAGGCTTATTGGCTGGCTCGATTGGGTGATCGCTTCAAGGTTCTGCTGGTCTCGAAACTGCCGGAGTCGTTGGTCGAGAAGTGCCACTTGCATCCGACCTCGGACCCGCAGGACGCCGTCCTACGCGAACTGGCCCGAATCGGCGCTGGTGCGCAGATTGCCTATATCCCTCACGCGGGAATCACGCTGCCGGCGATGGCAAAGGGAAACGCCGCATGAAAGATTTCCCAAGGCCTCATCCGGTAGCGAGCGCAACCCGCGATTCCGTGCTCATGCCGAAGATTCCCCGCCGGTGAATCCCGCTGTGATATATAATGTGACCAGGAACTATTCCCAGTGCGTTATTCCACATAAGCCTTTGGAGAAGTGAAGTGGGCCTGAAGATACCGGAAAACCTGACGCAGCAAGCCTACCGTCACATTCGCGATGAAATCATCCTGGGGAAGCTCGACGGCCGGCAACATTTGACCGAAAACTACTTCGCCGAGCGCTTCGGCATCAGCAAATCCCCGGTTCGCGAAGCGCTGAATCGCCTGGAGTCGGAAGGGCTGATCACCATCGTCCCCCGCCGTGGGGCATTTGTGGCGGAACTTTCCGCCCACGACATTGAGGAAATCTTCGAACTGCGCGAGGCGCTGGAGCCGATGGTGATACGGGACGCCGTCCTGAATGACAAGGTCCTGTCGCACATGCGCGCTGCCGTGATGTCAGCCGGTCAATTTCGCGAGCAGAATGACAAGGCCAATTACATTCGTGCTGACGCCAGCTTTCACACCACTCTGGTGGACGCCAGCAGCAATTCACGCCTGAAGAAGATTCTGGAAAACATGCGCAACCAGATGCTGATCGTTCGCTCGCGGACCTTCGAGCTCTCCAGTCATACTTCCGTCAAGCAACACCAGGGCATTTTGGATGCGATTGAAGCGCGAAATCGGGAACATGCGGCAAACCTGATGGCCGAGCACATCCGAACGGTGCGTGCCCGGCTGGTGAGTCACCTGCAAAATCGCGATCGCACCCCCGGCGTTCCCGATGCCGTGCACGCCTAGCTCTTTTTATTCATGACCGGTTTATTCGTGAAATGACCATGCGAAGAGCAAATGCCAAAGCCTTTCACACAGAGTTCACAGAGTCCGTTACGGTTGAAATCGTGCCACCATGGAATCACGGAGTGCACAGAGAGGTTCGCGGGGATGTCTCCGTGTACTCTGTGCTTGAACTCCGTGGCCTCTGTGCGAAAGCTTCTTCTTTCCGCCATGCTCCAGGAAATCCATGAATAATCCGGGCTAGCGTCGTGCCTCATCAAGTGGTCATGGGACCGCCGCTTCCAGTCATGAACGCCTTGTTCTTGTCGCCCACCCATTAGCGCTCACCGGCGATGCACCAGATGAATTCGAGTGAGCTCTTCGGAATTTGAATGATGACTCCAGGAAAAAAGCAAGGGCTGGCAGCCGTTTCGACCGAACGCGGTGTGATCGCGGCGCTGGCTCTTGATCACCGCGGCAGTTTGGTGGCGCTGATGAAGGCCGCCGCGGGAAGCGAACCCCTCGCCTCGCAGGTGGAGGAGTTCAAGACCGTCGTGACCCGGCGTCTTTCTCCCCTGTCGAGCGGAGTGCTCCTCGACCAGAATTACGGCCGCACTGCCATCCAAATCCGCGCGAAGAAAACCGGGCTGCTCCTGCCGTATGAAAACGACGCCTATCTGAACACGCATCCGGAGAAGCTGCCGACATTGATTTCGGGCGCGTCCGTCCGGCGCCTAAAAGAAGCCGGCGCCGATTGCGTGAAGGTGCTGATCCATTACACGCCTCTGGCCTCGGCGGAGGTGAATGACGCGAAGAAGGCTCTTGCGGGGCGAATCGGCTCCGAGTGCCGCGCCGAAGACATTCCATTCTTTCTGGAGCTGGTCCATTACGCCTCGGCGAGCGGTCCGGAAAATGGCAATCGCCCCGAGAATCGCCCACGAGCCGTGATTGAAAGTCTGGCGGAGTTTTCGCGCGATCGCTATGCGGTGGACGTGTTGAAGGTTGAGTTTCCCGTCGGCCCGAAATACGTCGAAGGCACGCGCGCGTTTCGGGGGCCCGCGATCTGGCGGCGCGAACAGGCGCTGGAATTCTATCGGCAGGCCGCGGCCGCGACATCCAGGCCGTTTATTTACCTGAGTGCAGGAGTGGGGATCGAGGAGTTTATCGAATCCCTCGAACTCGCGGTGGAATCGCAAGTCCCATTCTCCGGAGTGCTGTGCGGCCGTGCCGCGTGGCAGGATGGCGTTCACGCTTACGCACAAGGCGGCGCGAAGGCGCTGGAGGAATGGCTCGATCGCGAGGGCGAGCGTAATTTTGCGCGGGTCATCGATATCTTGAAGGCGGCAAAGCCCTGCCGATAAAGTCGAAATGAACTTGCAAGAACAGTACGAAAATCTACTCGGCCTCAATCTGCAAGAATTGGAAAATCTGGCGGCGGGATTCGGCCAACCGCGTTATCGCGGCCGGCAAATCTACCACGGGATCTATGTCCGGCGAGCTCGCGATCTTGCCGCGCTCTCGGACCTCAGCCGTGAATTCCGCAGCGCGCTCGCTTCCCATCACTCCATCGCCTACCCGAAGGTCGAGCGCGAGTTTGCCTCGCACGATGGCTCTGTGCGCTATCTCTTTCGTCTCCCCGATGACAACCGGGTCGAAACCGTTTATATGCCGGAGGAAGACCGCACGACCCTCTGCCTTTCGAGCCAGGTCGGCTGCGCGCTGGACTGCCGGTTTTGCTTTACCGCGCTGCTGGGCGCGCGGCGCAACCTGACGGCGGGAGAAATCATCGGGCAGGTGCTGGCCGTCACCACGGCGCAAAACGTGCCGCGCGGCGCGCGGCTGAACCTGGTCTTTATGGGCATGGGTGAGCCCATGCTCAACCTGCCGCAGGTCACGAGTGCTGTGGCCATTCTGGCTGATCCCAAAGGCGTGGGCGTAACGCTGCGGCGCATCACCGTTTCCACCGTGGGCATTGTGCCGCGCATTGAGGAATTTGCGCAGATTTCGGTGCGCCCCAAGTTGGCGATTTCGCTCAACGCTTCGAATGACCAGCAGCGCAGCGCGCTGATGCCCATCAACCAAAAGTATCCGCTGGCGGATTTGCTGCGCGTCTGCCGGGCCTATCCCCTGCGCCCGTGGGAGCACATTACCTTTGAATACGTGCTGCTTGACGGTGTGAATGATTCGGACGAGGATGCGCGCCGGGTCGCGGACCTTCTGCGCGACCTGCGGGCCAAGGTCAACCTGATCCCCTACAATAGCGGCCCGAATCTGCCTTATCGCGCGCCGAGATTCGAACGCGTCGTGGCTTTTCAGAAAATCCTTACCGATCGCCGTATCCCCACCTTCATTCGCATCTCGCGCGGGCAGGACATTTTCGCCGCCTGCGGGCAGCTTAGTCTGGAAGGGCAGGTCGCTTAACCCCGACGCTTGCGCGTATCCACAATTCCAATCACCGCCGCTTGCCTTCCGGTGGCGGGGCCTTCGCGGCGATGCGAGAAGAACAGGTCGGTGCGGCAGGCAGTGCAATAATCGGCAATCAGGATATTGGCGGGCTTCAGACCGGCGGTCACCAATTGATGTCGCGCCACGACGGCCAGGTCGAGCCGCGCGGCGGGAAGGTGTTCGGGAGCATGCCCTGGCGGGTAGGCGCTTAAGAACAAGATTGAGTGCCGGTCGGTGGCGGCTTCGGGTCTGGTGCGCAACGGCAGGAAGAAACTCTTCGCCTTCGCAAAGCTCCCATGAAACGCCTCGACAACTTCCTGGCCGACTTCATAGCAGCACGCTCGAATCGATGGCCCGACGGCTGCAAGCAATTTGCCCGGATCGGATCCGAAGGCCCGCCGCATGTCACCCACAGACTTTTCGATGATTCTCGCCAGAGCCCCGCGCCACCCGGCGTGAACTGCGGCCACAACGCGGCGGCGAGTATCCACCAGCAGCAGCGGCAGGCAGTCAGCCACGCGGATGTTCAGCAGAATGCCGGGTTCGGCGGTCATCAATCCGTCGCCAGCCGGAGGTTTTTCCGCAGCGGCTGCTATTGAGCCGGCGCCGGGCAATTGATAACTCAAGCGGCCATCACCATCGCGGCCCACAACGAAGGAATGAGAGGAATGAATCTGCCGCAGCGCCGGGACAGTGAAGTTCTTTGCGCCGAGTGCGCGGAAGAAGCGTTGGCGGTTCTCTTCCACGCGCTCGCGCCGGTCCGATTCCGTGAGTCCCAGGTTCAACCCTGCGCAAGGGGCAGCGCTGATCCCGCCCCGGCGCGTGCTGAAAGCATGAATGAGCCAGGGGATCTGTGCGAGGCGCGGCGATTCCAGCCATGCCGTCCCAGCGCGCGATAGGATTTTGATGGTTGACCGGGCCAAACCCGAATATAGCACAGCTCTCACGATCGTTTTCCCGGTTCACATTCCCGCCGGCCGCTCACGCTGTTCTCATTGCGCCGTCCATCCGCCGTCGATGACGATATCCGTTCCCGTGATAAAGCCCGACGCATCCGAGCTGAGATAAACCGCGAGCGCACCGATTTCCTCCGGCTTGCCCCAGCGGCCCAGGGGAATCCGCGCGTTGAAACTCGCGAACTGCACCGGGTCGTCCATCAACACGCGGTTGATTTCCGTGGCAAACGGACCCGGGCTGATGGCGTTGGCGGTGATGTTGTGTGGAGCGAGCTCCAGCGCCAGCGCCTTGGTCATGCCCAGCACTGCGAATTTGCTTCCGCTGTAAGCCGCGCGGTGGGGAAGCGATACGTGCCCCATGGTGGAAGCGATATTGATGATGCGCCCGAATTTCTTTTCGATCATGCCCGGCACAAAGGCGCGCGTGCAGAAGAACGGTCCGTCCACGTTCGTGGACATCACCTGGCGCCACTCCTCGTAGGTGTATTCGTGCAGAGGCCTGCGAATGTTGATGCCCGCATTGTTGATCAGAATGTCCGGCGAGCCTGCCTGGCGCCGGACCTCCGCCGCAACCTTGGCCACTTCGGATTCCACGCTGATGTCGGCGACGAACGCCAACGCCTTCCCGCCGCGCGAAGTGATTCCCGCGCGCACGCCTTCCAGCAGCTCGCCCGAGCGCGCGACCAAGGCCACCGTGGCGCCCGCCTCGGCAAGCGACTCCGCCATTTGTTTGCCCAGGCCCTTGCTTGCTCCTGTGACCACCGCCACACGTCCATCAAGCCGCTGATTCATTATTGCGTCCTCCCTGAATGGCTTACTCCAAATATCGTCGAGCTGTAGAAC
>JASHTY010000113.1 GCA_030040315.1 Terriglobia bacterium
CATACTTACTTCTTTTCCGATGTGGAAGAGACGCTCGAGCTGAAACCCAGTGCACTTTACACCACTGTGCCGACGGCGATGGAGAAGCAGGGAAATTTTTCCGGTCTTTCGCCGACCAACACCACGACTCCGATTATTTATAATCCATCCACCACGGTGGTCAGCGGCAGCACGGTAACGCGCACGGCCTATGCCGGGAACATCATTACGTCGCCTGAGGATCCGGTGGCCGCCAACATCCTTTCTTACTTTCCGAGCCCGAACTGCACGCTCGGCAATACGGCCGATTACTGCGTCTACCCGGTCTCCTACCACTCCTACCTGTTCAGCAACGACCGTGTGGATCAGGACATTGGCAATAACGACCGCCTGTGGTTCCGCTACTCCCGTGACGGTCCGTGGACGGCCCAGACGCAGTACATCAACAATGCTGCGAATCCCAGCGCCACGAACGGCTGGCGCGACTATCACGAAGAGGCGTCGTGGGTCCATATCTTCTCCCCGCGAGTCACCAATGAACTCCATATTGGGCAGGTGGAGGAGGATAACTTCACTCTCGCCAACGCCCAGGATGTCGCGAGCCTGGGCTTGGCCAACGTTCCGCCCACGGCCTTCCCTGGCGTTACCGTGACGGGTCTTTACACCATCGGTGGTGAATCGCCATCCACCAGCCTCGATCGCTTCCAGATCGTCAATGACGCCGTCGAGTGGGAAAAAGGAAAGCACGACATCCACTTCGGCGGTGAGAATATTCATTACATGTTCAATTCCTATAGCCCGGGATTGCTATCGGGGTCCTACGCTTTCACGGGGACGTTTACTTCCACCACCATCAGCGGCAAATCCAGTGGGGGCATGGGCGCCGCTGATCTCTACCTGGGTGACGTCAACACCTCTTCCCTCAGTACGAACAATTATGAATTCCGCTACCGTCTGGAATATGGGGCGCTGTACGTTCAGGACGATTACAAAATCACTCCCAAATTCACGCTCAACTATGGGCTGCGCTGGGAATTCGACGGGCCGACCACGGAGGTGAATAACTGGCTCTATACCATGAACCCGACGCTGGTGGATCCCACCACGGGCAAACTGGGAGCCATCCAATTCGCCGGTCGCGACGGCGCGCCGCGCCACTTCCTTGCCAATGATTATCACGGCTTCCTGCCGCGCCTGGGTTTTGCCTATAACCTTGGCCACGCCACTGTAGTGCGCGGCGGCGCAGGACTTTTTGAACTCCCCAGCATCGGTTACATGACGACAGGTTCAACCAACGATTACTCCCGCTCGTGCTCTTACAAGGGCGTGAACACTTATACTCCAGCTTTCCAATTGCAAGTCGGGCAGCCGGCTTGTCCTTTCAACGTCAACTCCGCCGGGTTGCCCAACCTGGTTTCCAGCCTGACTGCTCCCGCCCAGGGTGTTACGGAATTTGAAACGCAACCCAAGATTCCGGTTATTCAGGAGTGGTCGCTTACCGTTCAGCATCAGTTCGGGCACGGCTGGGTGGGTGAGGTCGATTACATCGGCAACAAGGGAACGCATGAGCCGGCGGATTTGGCCATGAACCAAATCTATCCTACCGCCAACTGCTGCTTTGGCGTTTCCAACACGCAGGCGCTGCGGCCCTATCCGCAATGGACCGGCGTCACTTATTTCTCCCTAAGCGGAAATTCCAACTACAACGCCCTGGCGGTGAGCATGCAGCACTACTGGAGGCGTGGATTGTCCACCCTCGCCACATACACCTGGGGCAAGAACATGGACGACGTGGATGGAATCAACAAGTCCGACGGCGTGGGCAACCAGAACACCTATAATATCGCCTCGCAGTACGGCGTGGCCATGATCGACATGCCACAGCGCTTCACTGCCGCCTACGTATGGGACGTTCCCATCGGCAAGGGCGGAATGTTCGCCCAGAACACTCCCGTGGTGAGCCAGATTCTGGGCCACTGGGAATTCAGCGGCATTACACAATTTCAACTCGGCTATCCGTACAACGTCACGCAGACCGACGTGGACGGCATCTACAACACCCAATACAGCAGCAGAACCGGTGAGGCCCTCCACATTACGAAACCCACGGTGGCCCAATGGTTCAACCCTGGGGCATTCACCAACACCGGGGACGACCTGTTCGGCACCACTCCGCGCGCGTCGCTTTTCGGGCCCGGACAGAACAACTGGGATATCTCCCTTTCTAAAAGCGTCCCGGTTCGCGAGAAATACAATTTCAACTTCCGCATCGACTTCTACAACGCTTTCAACCACGTGCAATTTGACAACCTCAACACCTCATGCACAACCCTCCTCTCCCCTGGGGGGTGCGGAGGAGCGTTTGGAGCGGCGACTGGAGACGTTGGAGCACGCACGATCCAGCTCGACGCGCGTGTGTCCTTCTGAACCCGCAGGCGGGATCGTTTCCTTAAGCTCGCGGAGGGGTAAGGCTACCCCTCCGCGCATGCCGCAGATTGCGCCTAATCACACCATTTCCTGAGGCGCGGGAAATAGACCGAAGGAGCTCTGCACCGCTTTATAAATTTGTTGGCAGGTGTGGCCGTCCCCCAAAGCGCGGCTGTCTCCAGCACGGTGAATCGAGGAGGATCAATGAACAGACTCACGGCCGGATGGAAATTGACCCTTGAGTGCACGCTGGTTGTTATGTTCGCCTTTGCCATGCCGACTATGGGCCAGGACCTGAATGGGAGTTTGAGCGGTAAGGTGACCGATCCCAGCCATGCTGCCGTGGCCGGCGCCACTGTCACGGCACGCAACATGGGAACAGGGATTTCACAAACGTTCACCACAGGACCGACAGGGCTTTATGCTTTTCCGAATTTGCTGCGAGGTGCATACACCTTGATAGTGGAAGCGAAGGGCTTTCGCCAATACCAACAGGAGGGCATCACCATTGACCTGAACGCCCTGGTCACGCAGGATGTCAGCCTGGTGGTCGGCGCTACGACGCAGGTTGTGGACGTCACCTCAAACGCTTCGCCTTTGAATCAGGAAAGCGGGGTTGTATCGACGAACGTGCCACCTTCGACGCTCGCGGACCTTCCTCTTGTCGTGAGCGGCGGGCAGCGCAACGCCGCCCAATTCGTTGAGATGGCGCCGGGGGTAACCGGAAGCGGCCAGGACAAAATCAGTAATTTTCGCTTTGCCGGGGGGCTCGCATATGGTGATGAGTCCGTCCTGGATGGCGGGACCATGGTGGAAGGCTTGCTCAATCCGGCCGGCATGTTGGCTCTGTCCGATTATCCCCTGGCCCCGGATGCCATTAGTGAAATTACCGTGCTCACCAACAGCTATGACGTCCAATACGGTTCGTCTACGGGTGGAGTCGTTACGATGGAAACCAAATCCGGGACCAATCAATTCCATGGTGACCTCTTCGAGTTTGGCCGCAACACGGTCCTCAACGCCACCACGTGGGGTGCCAACAGCAAGCCCTACGATAACGAGCACGAGTTTGGTGGAACCTTAGGAGGTCCCCTATACACGCCGGTTTTCCGGGGTCCAAAGCACAAGACATATTTCTTCGTTCTCCTGGATGGCTATCGCATCTCCGGCGGCTCCGCGCCCACCCTCAGCACACTTCCCACCGCGCAGGAACGCCAAGGCAACTTCAGCGGCTGGGTGAACGCAACCACCGGGGCGCTCATCCCCATTTACGACCCAGCGACCACGGTGGCCAATCCGGCCTACAACTCCAGCAAGGCCGCCAGCGCATCGAATCCACCCTGGATCCGCACGGCTTTTCCGGGGAATATCATTCCTTCTACCTACCCCAACTTTGCTTTTGCCAACCAGTGGATCCAGTATCTTCCCACCAACACCAATCCAGGACTCACGGGAAACTATCAATCTCCGCCCATCCCCAGCTCCTACCTTTCCCACGTGAACGAGTCGGACACGCGCGTGGACGAATATGTCGGTAGCCGAGACCATTTTATGGCTTCGGTGCGGTACTCTGGTCAATCCGCGCCGAAAAACGCCCAGCAAGCATGCGCGTTACCCCTGCCCATTTGCAACAGTGACGAGAACGTCCCTTACTACAACTTCCAGGATCGGGCAAGCTGGGACCATACTTTCAGCCCCACTATCATCAATCACTTGGGCGGGGGCTACTCTGATTTCACCCAGGGCAAGTACTCCTTGGACGCTCCCTACGCCTCCAAGCTCCCCTCGGTGGCTAACGTCGCCGCCACGACTTATCCGCCCGAGATCACCTTTGCCGATGGTTATGCAACATTTGGTGAGAACGTGGGCCTTCCCTCCAACGATCAGACCCGCCGGCCGGCTGCCTTCTTCAACGATGTCTTGAGCTGGTCAAAAGGCAAGCATTTGTTCAAAATGGGCGGGGACATCCGTTTCCTTGATCTTAATGACCTTGACCAAACGAATCTCTCAGGGACATTCGGTTTCACCGATGCGCTGACGGGGGCATACGACAATTCGACGACCGGAAATTCCTTCGCCAGCTTCATCACCGGGGCCGCCGGCAGCGCGAGCGTTCTATTCTGTTATATCTGTTCTTACTACGCACGCAGCCACCAGTTTGCTGGATTCTGGGGCGACACTTGGAGACTCACATCCAGGCTGACCCTAAATTACGGCATTCGCTGGGATGCTAGTACGCCCCTCCACGAGAAACACAATGACTTTTCGTTTTTCGATCCCAATGGAGTAAATGCTTCAGCCGGAGGTCTGCTGGGCACACTGGCCTTCGCCGGAACGGGATGGGGCCCAGCAAGCTACGGGGCCAATCAACCGGCAACGTTTTGGTCGCATGGTTTCGGTCCGCGCTTCGGATTTGGTTATAATTTGGGGCACAACACCGTCGTGCGCGGAGGTTATGGAATATTCTACGGCGCGCAATTTTATAATGAGGGCTCTATCAACCAGACAGGCTTTAGCCTTAGTCCCGCCCCCCCGGCAGGATCCGCCAGCGTGTCGCCGGCCATCTGGATGTCTTCGTCCAATTGTCTTACCAGCGGGTTGGCGGCATCCTATTGCGGCTTCCCCGCGCCTGGGACGTACTACACTCCTCCTCCTTTTATCAGTCCGACTTACGTAAATGGCAAAGGAATTTCCGCCTATTCCAATACCAGTGACGCCTTGCCCTACGTCCAGCAGTTTACGTTTACCGTTGAACATGCCTTCACCAACAATCTTATGGTCACGGCGACTTACACGGGGTCGAAGGGAACGCGCTTGCTGGCGAGTATCACCGGCTTCAACGTTCTCAACCCGTCCTGGCTCACCAGTTCCGTCGCCGGCGATTTGAAGAGCACATTCACCTCCAGCGAGACCAGTCTGGACGGCGTCAACATTCCTTACACCGGCTGGCAATCGCAATTGGGCAGCTCTGACACCATCGCCCAGGCGCTACAGCGGTACCCGCAGTTCACCGGCGAGGGATTTCCAACCAATGAAAATGACGGCAACTCTTTTTACAACGGCATGAGCATTCAGGTCACCAAGCGCACTTCCCACGGTCTATGGTTACTGGCTTCCTACAACGTCCAGAAGAACATGGGAACCGTTAATGCGGAGAACGCGCGGAATACCTCGGACGGCGTTTTTGGCAACATTTCACAGTATATGCGGAAGGAAACCTGGACCATTCAAGATGACGATGTGCCCCAGTTCCTGAAATTAGCCGTCGTCTACGACCTTCCTCTTGAAAAAATGACTTCCTTTGCGAGGGCCGGAGTCGGCCGCCAGGTTATGGGCGGGTGGGAAGTGAGTACGATATACCTCGCCAATGGTGGCATCCCCTTTCAAATCGACTCGACGTGTGGGCTTCCTGCCCAGTTTGCAATCCCCTGCACGGCGGGGCTCATCAAAGGCGTCAGTCCCTTCCTGCAAAATGAGTCTAATTTTGATCCCAGTTCTGCCACCGGTTATAACCATCCGCTGCTCAACATTAACGCTTTCGAGCCAGCGAGTGTTTTCTCCGCGAACCCCGATTACTACGGTCAGGGCCCACTGGTGGAGCCGAACCTCCGCCAACCCGGCTATGACAACGAGGATGCTTCCCTCTTGAAGACGTTCGCAATCAAAGAGCGATTCAAGTTTCAACTTCGGGCGGATTTCCTGGATATGTGGAACTGGCACAGTTTCACTTATTCGGGCACTCAGGGAGGTTCGAAATTCACGACGAACGTTAGCACAACGGCAACCTTTGGCGAATGGTCAGCCACCAGCAGCCCCTCCGGTCCGCGCGTTATCGTGGCATCGGGAAAGCTGATCTGGTAGGTGCGTTGTGGCGCGAGTCTCTCCACATGCGTATGAGTTTCGGTGCGCAATGCCGGTCCCTCGATGGTTCCGCGCTCTCCTCCCGCGGGGCCAGAGGGACCGGGTTTATTGCAGGGAAAAACCTTCACTCGTCATGTGTGACAATTCGATGAACCAAAACCCTTCCGTTTCCGAGAATCGCTGCAGTTTGTCAGCCTTTGCCATGAAATTGATTGCAAACACTCTGGCCCCCGCGTGAATAATCGTAAACCCACTCCAAAATTTTCGCGTCGCAAATTCCTAAGGGCATCGACCGGCGCGGTGGCGGGCGCTGCGGCTCTCAATCGAATGCCCTGCTTTGGCGTGAGTGATGGGTCCGGCGGCGACGCATCCGCCGCCTACACATTTGCAGTCGATCAGGACCGCCTGCATGGCGCGCCCGATTTCGGCTGGATGAATCATCCAATGACGGCTGCAGACCGGCTGCACGTCAGAGACGGCCATTTCCACCGCGTCGGGCCCGACGGCGTGCCTGGCACAGCCGACGATGAGCGCGTGCAGTTGTTTGGCGTTACGCTCTTCTTTGCCAAGACCGTTTCTGATTCCTCTCTGGCTTCAAAAGTAGCAAAGCGCCTTCGCCGCCTGGGCGTCAATCTGGTGCGAATACCTTCCGGCTACTTCGTCGATAAGGAGAAGCCGTTTCCGACCTTGGATGAGGCGGGGGTGGGCCGGTTCCAGGGATGGCTGGAGGCGCTCAAGGCCGAAGGAATTTACCTTGACCTCATCCTGCACAACACGGGGTATAGTTTCAGACCATCGCGCGATGACCTGCCGCCGCTCAGCACCAGTCCCGACGAGATTCCAGGCGCCAGCAAGATTTTCATCTATTATCCGCGTCTGGTGGAGCTTCAGCTTGAATATACCCGCAAGCTGCTCGAGGGGATCGGGCTGAAGGGCAATCCCGGTCTCGCGCTCGTCGAGATCTTCAACGAAGGCTCGCTGCTGCGCGCCTGGCAGACTGGTGACGTGGATCGCTATATCGCTGGAGATTATGAAGATGAATTCAGACGACAGTGGAACCAATACCTGCGGGATCGTTACCACGGCACTGCTGACCTGCGTTTGGCGTGGAAATCCGATGACGGCAAGCTCGCGGGGTTGACCGAAGAAGAATTGCTTGAGGCGGCGAACGTTTCGCTGGTGCGGGCAAAGGATAATCTCGCAACCAACGAACCGCGATTGAACGACTTTCTGGAATTCCTGCTGAGCCGTGACGCAGCATACTGGAACGCCCATCGTGAGGCCATCCATGAAACGCTTGACCCTTTGGTGCCGGTCAGCGCCACCCAGATGTGGTACGGCGGGCTGCTGAACCTTGACGGGCAGCGCGAGATGGATTATTTCGACCTGCACTTCTATGAAGACCATCCGAATTTTCCCGGCAAGGACTGGGACCTGGCGAACTGGCGCATTCACGACTCTTCTGCAATCGGCGGCGGGCTAAAGTATTGCCTGGATTGCGCGGCGACGCGCGTGGCGGGCGCGCCCTTCACCATCAGTGAGTACAACCAGCCGTGGCCCAACAGCCATTGCGCGGAAATCGATCCCACTATGGCGGTTTTCGGAGCTTTTCAGAATTGGGACTCGCTCATGCACTTTTGCTATTCGGCTGAGACTGCGCGGGACCCGCTGCCGCTTCCGCGCGGTATGGGCCTGCCGGGAAATTGGGCGCAGTTTGCGAATCTGGGGCAATCAGCATGGGCTTTCCGTTCGGGTGCGATTCAGGCAGGCCGGCAGATTTGTGCGATTGCAGAGCCGCTCGCCACGCGTTTAAAGATGGGTCGCATGAAGAAAAGTCATCCCATGGCGGGGTGGCTTCACGAGAATACCGGGTATGACGAGAACATCGCGCTGGTTCACCGCGTGGCCCTGGTGCGCGCTGAGGACCGGCCCAATGGGCCGCCATTGCCACCCGCAGGGTCGTCACCGTATGCGTCCGACACAGGCGAGATGACCTACCACATGAAGAAGTTGTTCCTGGTGCACGCGCCGCAGGCGGCCGGTGTGTTCGGGTTTCTCGGAACGGGGAACCGAACCACGGCGGGGGCAATTGATTTGCAGCTTGCGCCCGGCGCTCGAGGTTTCGTCACGCTTTTCCTGACGGCGCTGGATCGCCGCCCGCTTACCGAGTCGCGCCATATGCTCCTTTCCCTTCCTGGTTACACTTATGGGACTCAGCCGGGCAGTGATCCGCCGCGTCCGCAGCATTTAATCCACTTCGATTCACAGGAAGATTGGTGGACGCTTGAGCCGGTCACCGGCGCATCAGGGGATAAACTCAATATGGGCATGGCCGCAGTGCCACCGGTCTGGCTCGAGCGAGTCGAATGTTTCCTCACACTGCGAACCCGAGTCCGCAATCTGCGAGTATTCCCCCTCGATGGCGCCGGCGGGCGCCAAGCACCGCTTGGCGCATGCTGTGTCCAAAACATCAAAGATGGAATCAAAGTTCACTTCCACGCCGACGGCCAGCCCAAATCGCCATGGTTTGAATTGGCCGTAACATGAATTATCGTGGGCGAGGTACAATTGTATCCCCCATGCAAGCCATTCGCTTTGAACAACCCGGCAAGGTCAATCTTGTTGAAGTCGCCGACCCCGCCCCGTCGCCCGGGTGGGCAAGGATTCGCACCAAGGCCGCAGCAATTTGCATGACCGATTTTGAATTGCTGCGGGGCCGGCATGCGGTGGATTATCCGCTCACTCCGGGGCACGAGTATTGTGGAGTAGTGGACAAAGTCGGAGCGCCAGAAGATGAGAAGTGGCTGGGACGGCGCGTGGTGGCGGACAATGAAATCACCTGTTTGAAATGCGGCTTCTGCCGGCGCGGCGAATGGCGGCGTTGCCCGGAATACCGCCAAATCGGCTTTGGGCCCCCAGGTGGATACGCCGAATACGTCCTGGTTCCGGTTCAAAATCTCCATGTGCTCCCGGGGACGATTTCTTTCGAACAGGGATCACTGCTTGAACCGCTGGGTGTGGGGACCGCCGTGGCGTCGATCGCGGGCACGCGTCTCGGTTCGACCGCAATTATTCTCGGAATGGGCCCCATTGGTCTGAATTGTCTTGCTGTTCTGAAAGCTTCGGGAGCACGCCGGATTCTATGCCTGGACCAGCGGCCGAAGCGGCTGGTGTTGGCGAAGTCATGGGGCGCAGCCGAAGTGGCGGAAAATCCCGAAAGTCTGAAAAGGCTTGCCAATTCGCTGCATCCGGAAGGGACCGACGTGGTGATCGAAGCGAGCGGGTATCATGCGCTGGTTTCACTTGGCATTGAGCTCACGCGATTCGGCGGCACGATGGTGCTGGCAGGTTTCTGCAAGCACGAAGCGCTGCCCTTCGAGCCGGATGTTGTCCAGGGGCCGAACCGCCGCTTGCTAGGAGCGGGCAATAATTCCGGATTCATCGAACCGGCTGCGAATGCGGCGGGCGACGGCATCCTTCGAACCGAAGGAATGATTACGCACTGGTACAAGTTGGAGGATTACCATCAGGCGTTCTCCGAAGACCAAGTCGCGGCACAAGACTATATCAAGGGTGTGTTTGTTTTCTGAGAGTCTCCACAACACCTGAAGTTACTGCGTTGCTGTCCCCTGCACGAAGTGCCGGTTGGCACGAGGCCGGTAGCCGCTGCGCGTGCGCACACGATAGTCTTTCAGGTTCTGTCCCGCCAATTTTACGTTAATGCTTCTCCAGCCGTAATTGGGGTTGGTCTGGGGATAATACGTCAGCGTGTACAGATGGGCGAGATCGTCGCGAATCGACGCAAAAGCCTTCGCCTGGTCTTCCCAATCTTTTGCGAAATAGGATTTGCCGCCGGTGCTGGACGCCATGCGGCCGAAGACGGCAGTGGAGACCGGGTCGAGGCGTGCAAGCTGCGTGCTGATCATGTATATGGGCACGCCCTCCGTCTGGGCAAGCTCACGCACGTCTTCAGGCGCAACCATGCTGGCATTGTCGGGCCCATTGGAAAACGCCACGATTACTCTTCGGCCGGAAAACTGCGCGGCGTCCTTCAGAGTCATCAGCAGCGCGTCGTAAAGCGCGGCATCATCGCCCGCCACGGTTTCTCGCACTCCATTGATCGCCAATGAGCGATCGGGCGTGAGCGAGCAGATCCGTGAAAAATTTCGGCTGTAGGAATAGAATGCCACACGGTAGGGATGGTCGAGTGTGCGTACAAATTCCGCGATGGCATCCTGGGCATAGACAAATCCGCGATACATATAGTTGCTGGTGTCGAACAAGATGAAAACGCTCGCGCCGGCCACCATGGATGCGACGCGCTCCGCGGACTCCTTGCGCATGATAGGTTGGGGAGGGTTGTCGCGGCCCTGTTTACCGGTTTTGGTGGGTGGAGCGGAGCCAATCTCGCTCGACCCCTGGCGCGGATAGTCCTCCAGGGCGCGCGGCACTTCATTTTCCTCGCCGAACGTTGCTACTTTCTGGGGAATTCCGTCCTCGTAAATCTGAAAGTCCCATGGGCTGAGGCCGGTGATGTAATCGCCCTTCTTGTCGGTCACCGCCACGTCCAATTGGACCATGTTCACGTTCACGCGGATCACGGTGTTGGGATTTTCCTGCTGTGCGGCGTGCCAAACCCCCGCGCCTCCGAAAATCCCGACGCACAACACCGACCCGATAATGATTCGCCTTGCCATTGCAGATCCCTCCATTTTTCCCCCGGCCAGATTCAGAGTGGGGAAGGGGTCGTTGTCTTGGTCAAATTCTCGAGCTTGCCTTCACGAAATTCCGCACCGGTCTCCCGCAGCGCACGAAGCAGTGCGGGCCAATCGTCCAAGTGAGTGGCGAAGATATTCTCCACCATCCGCTGCGTCAGCGTCGGGACTAGATGGTGCAGACTTTCGGGTGGCAGGCCCTTCTCATCCGCCAGGCGCGCCCAGTAGAGATTATTCGATTCCCACGATTCGGCCAGCAGATAACTCGAGTAACCGAGAAAGGTCGGGAACGGCCGCAAATTAAGCAGCTCACAGGCTGTGGTTCTGGCCAAAGCCGGGTGTGGGACTCCGAAATCCTGCGCTAGCCTCTCCTCGCTGACTTCCTCAGGGGCTGATTGGGTAAGCGCCTGGAGTTCTCCGCCCGCCTTTCCCCACTGGGTCACTTCCGTGGGATACTGGCGCATGAACTCTGCTGCCAGGTAAAACGCTTCCGATGGCGTCACGTTCGAAACCGCCTCCTCCGCGCGCCCGGCTTCCAGCCTTTTTTGCATTTCAGTCAGTCGGCGCGAAAGCATGCGCGAGTTGAGAACGGACATAACTTTTTCACGCAGTGCGGAATCCTGCGCGGCACTTGCCAGCAGTTCTTCGCCAAACTCCTGGTAGAGCGCCACGGCATGGAGCTCCCTGGGGGTCACCTGCCACCAGCGTGGCAGCACGGCGCTGGTGATCAGCGACGGGACCAGGTCCTCCCAGATCAGTGACTGGACATTCTTCGGAACGATGAACTCCTGCTCTACGGACGACAGGACATAAGGAAGATCGCAGAGCCCGCCGGTCAGGCGCACCCCGCCGCCGGAGGTGTCCCCGCGCCCCACCAATCGCGGAATGGTCCAGGGAGGCTCAGAGCCGCGCGACAAATCCCCGGAAAAGTCGTGCCGCCGGATGAACAACGGGTTATTCAAGAGCATCTGCGCCCCAGGTGGCTCGTAGTAGGCATAGTTGAGGCCGGTCAGGAAATCCCGCAGGAAAGGGACCAGGCGGCCGCGGGCATCGGCAATTTCACTGGGCGCGCCCTTGGAGCGCAGCACATCTGCGATGTTCGTGTCCATTTCGGCTTGAGTGTGCGCATCCCCAAACCGCCCCGCCGTCCACTCGATCTTCTCACCCGTGGAGAAGATGGGCTTGGGCATCTCAAACTCGCGCAGCTCATCGGCCAGCGGCAGGAGCGAATCGGCCGCTGCCTTACCCTGCGCCACGCGCGGCAGGCCGTCACCCAGTCCGAGCAGCGTATCGAGTGAAACGAGGCGCTGTGCTTCCAGGACGGACCTGATGTGGCCGGCAATATCGGCGCGCACCTGGGCGCGGTTGGGGCTTGAGGGCGGGGGACCGGCCACCGCGTCGATCATGGCGTCCTGCGAAACCTCGGGCTTGCCCGTCGCCGCACGCATCAATTCTGTGAGCGAAGTGCGCGTTGCGTCGTAGAGTTCCGGGTTGGAATGAATTCTCGCGAATGGGTGAATCATCCTCTGCCAGGAATTGTTCTCATCGCCGTCAGGAATCTGCTTCTGCCGTGTCAGAATTTCCCACAGCCCGCACTGAGCCTGAAAAATTCCGATGGTTTCGGCCCGCAGCGTGGAGTCCGGAATCCGGTCGAGGGCCTCCGCAGTATTCAGGAACTCGTCGATGGAAGCATCGTTCAGACCGTGGAACTCCGCGAACGCCAGATATTGGTCGCTGAATTCGGAAAACTTCCTGGCCATCAGCTCGACCGTCTGCGAGCTCAAGGGCCTTTCCGTGCCGCGTGCCCGGTCGATTTCGCTGAGCGCCAGATAGGTTTGCAGCGGCCCCTTCGGCGTGTAGTCGCGCGACAGGCCGAACAGCGTCTCGATCAACTGGTCCGGAGTTTTCAGGTTGACGGATTTTTTTGTCCATTCGCGCGCCCGCTTAGTTTCATTGTTGCGAATGATGTCCGTCCAGGCTTCAAGGTTTCCGGGGACGTGCGGCTGGCCGTCCGCGTCCAGGGGCATGCGGGTGACCAGCAAGAGCAATCCAGGGTCAGGACGGAAGACCGACTTCGCAGGGTTAGGTGTGGGATCGTGGCCAAGCAGCGCCTGATAATTCCGAGCCAGGCGATGGGGTTCGACGAAATATGCCTGTTGCGCCCCGCTAACGCGCGAGAGCGCGTCGTAGTAGGGGGCCAGCCAACCGTCATCCTTACTCAACAGCGCGACAACAAAATCCCCGGGTGAGTGTGTGCTGACCCCCACCAAACTTTGCCACGCTGATTCCGAACCCGGCCCGCCAGGAACCTGCACGCTCCCGGAGCGGATGCGAATCTGCTCGCCATAAAAATCCAGCAGCGGAGCAAGCGGCAGCAGCCTGTCAATTCCCGGAGCAGCGCGCAATGAATCGCGCGTCTCTTCATCGATTTGCGCAAGCGCCCAGTACAGGCGTGCCAGCCCCGGATCGCCCAGCAGGGCGTCCAATAAATCCCGATGACTCTTGTTTCGATCATTTTCCATCCACACGCCGGCATCAAACATCACCGGCAACTGCGTCTGGCCGAAGGGATAGACGAACGGCTTGCCGCTCTGCAGGTCGCGCTCCAGCTCCGACAAGGGAAATCCGGAATCGACGGCGGTGAAGGCCCGGCGGGAATTATTGGTCTCCAGCGTGGCTGTGGGCCCGCAACTCTGGCGCAAGCGGTAGCCGATTACGGTCAGAAGGCGCTGCGCCTGGTCACAATTGGAAACTCGAATGTTGCCGTCGGAGCCCGCCAGCGCCTGTAATTCCCGCGCCTGCTCAACATATCGACGTACCAATACAAGGTACTCGGTCGGCGAGGATGAATGACTCGATCCGCCATAGCCATCCAATACCACCTGATGCGAAAGCAAAGGAAGTACTTCCTCCTCCTTTACTTTCCTGCTTACAGCCGCCATACGCAAAAAGGGTTGAAGCGGGCCTGGAAGATCCAGGATGGGCGAAGACGTCGTGGGGTTTCCGCCGCCGGACTTGTCGCCATCCTTGGCGGCGGGATTTGGGGATGCACCCCAGAGTTTGAGTTGAAAGACAGAAGCCGATAGCAGGAGTGCCGTCAGCAGGACTGCAAATGGGCGATAGGAAGATTGCATACCGTGGTCCCTTCCCGAGCCTTCGAGCCGAATTGTGGTTGAGAAAACCTGCCCCACACGGGACAGCAATACTACCCTGAACGCCGGCCGTTTTGGGGTGGGGTCCGCGCGCTGAGAGTTACCTTGGCATCTCCGCCTCCGCACGGCCGCTGAACTTTTGTTGATTCCCGGACCAAGCCACCCGGTAGCAGGGAGTATACACCAACCGATTCTGAATGGAAGAGGTGGGCGAGGTTTTTTTGACCTGGGCAGTTACGGGCCTGCCTGGCCAAGATGCTTGCCCGTAAGAAAGGGTTCCCAGATCAGGAGGGATTTACTTCGATGAACCTTAGCAGGTGGAATGTGCGCTTTGCCCGCGTGAAATTACGCTCAAAACCTTCAGCGTTTCGCTTTCCTGTCGAAAGATAACCAAATTTGCAGCTTGGCCGGCTGCAATGTGCGAGCAAACTCCGTTTCGGTGGAGCAATTTCGCGGGATTCGCCGTGGCCGCCTGAATGGCCGCGGCGAGCGAGCGCTGCGAGAATTTCATGAAGACCGCCAGCCCGCGATTCATGGTAAGCGCGGAACCCGCCATGGAAACTCGATCTGCGCGCACCACCTGGCCCGAGGGTAACAGTTCGATATCCGTCCCCACCAGCATATATTTTCCCGGTGGCATCATGGCCACGTGTACGGCGTCGGTAATCAGAATGCACTTGTCGATTCCCTTGACCGCGACAATGATTTTGACGACGTCGGAGGGAAGGTGAAATCCGTCGCAGATCAGGCTGGCCCGTAATCGCTCGTCCGCAAGCTGGCCCCAGAAGGGTGCCTTGTGCCGATGCAGCAGCGCCGGACAGCCGTTCCCCAAGTGCGTGTTGAGGGTTGCGCCCGCCGCCGCAACACGATGGACGTCCTCCGGGTGGCCATCTGTGTGGCTGAGGGCGACGATGACCCCTGCCGCTCGCGCTTTTCGCGTGAATTCTTCCGCGCCGGGCAGCTCTGGAGCGATCGTGACGATCCCGATCTTGCCGCCGGCGGCTCGCTGCAATTCCTCAAATTCCTGCCAGTTCGGATGCCGCATCCACTTGGGATCGTGCGCGCCGTGCGAATCGAGAGGGGAGATGTATGGACCCTCAAGGTGATAGCAGGGAACTGCGTGATCGAAATCCGGACTCTTGGCGCGGGCTTGCTCAAGAATCGTGAAGTTCCGCGCTATCGCGGGCAGGGCGTTGGTGATCAGAGTGGGGCACATGGTGGTGGTGCCTGTGCTCCATAATGCCGGCAGGACACTCAGCGCCTTGTCCACGTCCAAATCCGCGCTCGAAAAATCCACTCCGGCAAAGCCGTTGATCTGGATGTCGATAAATCCCGGGCTCAGGCAGGGCGACCCGTTTTTTTCAGGCCCAGTGATCTCAACCGAGCTTATTACTTCGCCGGAGATTTCAACCTTTGCCCAACCCACTTCGGGGATGTTGCCCGCCAATTGCATCCTTGCCCCTCGAATTTAACAATGCTGGTCAGCGCAAAAACTCTCTTACAGCATTGCGCATTCTGTCAAGAATTCTTGATGAAGAGCCATCATTGCAGAAGTCCACTCGGCCGCTCGGAGTGATCACCCATTTCGATGACGATAGTGTGTTGTTCGGCGACAGGAAAGTCGAGCACGATTCGTCCCTCCGCGGTTCCCGCATGGCCATCCTTGGTATAGGGATCGTGGGGAAGCACCGGCCAGAGCGCGGTCACGCCCGATGGCAATAGAAATCGCACTCCTGCAAGCTCAAACCACGCGCCCGGATGCCAATCGAATGGCGTGGGAGTAAGCAACATGTGATTTCCCGCCGCGGTCGATACGCTTTTGCCAAGCTGCGGAAGGATTGTGAAATGCGCCGCCAGCTTCGGGTCACCCGAAACAATGTATTCCAGCCGCCCGCCGTTGACGATCTTTACGGCAATCTCACCCTGTGCCTTTCCATAGGTCAGTGTCACTCCGAGCTTTTCACCCCTCAAAAGTCGCGCCGAATCGGGAACGTGCTGCAGTCCCGCTGGTGGGATGAAGTTGGGATCCTCGTCCCCAGGTTTGTGCGAGAGCAGGCGAATGTCTCCAAGCGTGAAGTTGCTCCAGCGCGATTGTAATTTAGTGTTGCCGCCGCCGGCAATCAAGCCGATTCCATCGTGGAAAACGCTCACGAAATTCTGCCGATCCTGAATCCATCGGCGCGGTGCGACGGGAGCGGTGAACGCTGAGAAGACTACAAACCACGGACCCCGCCGCACGATTCGCGCGCCACCGCTTGGCAACGTGTAATCAAAATCGCCGCTCGCAACATCCACTGCCTCGCCCTCCTCGCCCCAGAGCAGCAGGCCGGCGGCATCGTCTGCGGGAATCGGGCCGCGCAGGTGGCCAATCTGGCGCATCAGGTAGCCGCGCCCTTCGGCGCTGTAGGTGAAGCCAACATTCGGAACGTGGATTTTTGCGGAGTAGGGATTGCGCTCATCCACCGTCTCCACTTCCGTGCCGTCGGGATAGGTGAAATAGGAATGATAAATCGCCGCCCTGCGAAGCGCGCTGAGCACCGAATCATCGTGAGAGAAGGCGTAGTAGAGGCCCAGCGCTTCTACATAAACCGTGTTGTATTGAATCAAGGGACCGGAGTGCTCGCTCCAGTAGCCGTCGGGATTCTGGAGCCCGACCACGTGATGCAGGTACGCGGCGCTCTGCGCGCACCACTCCGGGTGATTGAAGATTTTGCCCGCATCGTAGAGACCCATGGCGTTGTGTGTGGGCATGTTGTGATAGGTGGCGGTGCGCTCCTCATTTGAGATGCCGTTATACCCCAGCGCGAAGGCTTTTTCCCATTTGGCGCGCCGCTCCGGCGGCATGGCGTTGTGAATAATTTCAAACGCCCGCAGCCAGCGCGTGTAAATCCACGGCTGGTAGACCTGCCCCCAGGTGGAACCGTCCTTTTTGATGAAAAGAAACTCGCCGTTATTGTCCTGCGCTTCGATCAAAGCGTCGCCGCCGGCCATGATGGCGTTCAACACCTGGGTGCTGTGGTAATAGGGATTGCGCGCGTCGCGATAACTCCACGCGGCGGCGAGTGGCAACAGCACGTTCTGGTCCGTGGAAATCCAGATGCCCGTGCCGAAGTGGCCGGTCTTGGGATCCTGCGAGCGCAGAATTCCGGGAATTTGTTTCACAAGGTCGCTAAGGCAGCGGTCCTTGAAGCGCGCTGGGTAAGTCGCGGCGTGCGCACTTGCGGCAATGAGGACTGCGATGACGATTGATCGAAACGTGATCTGGATATCCGTTTCCTTAACGAGTCAGGACGGCCAAGACTGAATCATTTTCATCGGGCGCCTGGCGGGGGACTTCGATTTCCATCTTATCGCTCTTCTGGTGAAAGTTGAGCTTCGCGTCTCCCTCCAGAAGTTTCACGGAAATGACGCGCTCGCTCAGGC
>JASHTY010000114.1 GCA_030040315.1 Terriglobia bacterium
TCGGCAACGGGCAAACGTCAAAGGGCGACTGCACGATACCCGGCATACTCTCATTACCGAATTGGCTGAAAGCGGCGCGGGCGAGGAAACCATTATGGACATTGCCGGCCACGTTTCACGTCAAATGCTGCGGCACTACAGCCACATTCGAATGGAGGCCAAGCGTGAGGCTCTCGAAGCAGTGTGGCGAAAAGGACAGGAAACGATCAGCCGAAAGGCAGAGGATGCCGAACCGGTGCAGGACTCATCGCCAGTGCTCGTGACTACTCCTGCGGTGGAAAGAGTGCCGCTGCAAAAGTCCCTACGGGGCACCAAAAACCAGGCTCAGAAGGCTTGTCGAACTGTCGCTAAATCCTTGAAAAGGCTTGGCTCCTCGGCCAGGACTCGAACCTGGAACCCTTCGGTTAACAGCCGAATGCTCTACCATTGAGCTACCGAGGAGTGTTCGGGCGCAGGCAACATCGGCAGAAACTAACTTTAGGTTTATAGCATAGACGGAAAAACCCCGTCAACGTGATATGCTGGCCGCCGCATGAGTCGAGCCTCAAGCCGGGTCAGGCATTTTTGGCCGAGCCTCGCGGCGATTCTCCTGCTGGGTTGCTATACCGCTGCAATTCTCCTGATTTCCCTTCACCAGAATGACGGCCACTTTGTTTACGCGCTAGATGATTCCTACATTCTGATGGCCATGGCAAAAAACCTGGCGCACCACGGTGTGTGGGGAGTGTCACCTTACGCATTCTCTCCGAATTCCTCTTCGCCGCTCTGGACTTTGCTGCTGGGCATCCTCTTTCGGGTAGCCGGGGTCAACACGGCCACGCCGCTAATCCTGAATATCCTCGCCACGGCGGCGCTCATCTTCGCGGTACAGTGGATTCTGGAATCGCTCTCGCCCTCCTTGCCCCGAACTTACATTTTCATCGTCTTACTGGCTCTGCTGTTCCTCGCACCGGTTCCCAGCCTGATTTTCCTGGGGCTGGAACATGTTTGCCACATGGTTCTGGCGCTGCTTTTTGCTTTTCACGCCGGGCGGATTCTGACGGACCGCACACCGGCGGTTAGCGCAGGGAGGTTTGGCTTCCTCACCTTGGGGATGGCGCTTGGTGCGGTGCGCTACGAGGGGTTGTTTGAAGTGGGCGTGGTGGTCGCCGCGCTCCTGGTGCAGCGCCGCGCTCGACTGTCCTTCCAATTGGCCGGCTGTGCTGTCCTGCCCGCGCTGATTATGGGAGTAATATCCGTTGAACACGGCTGGTTCTGGCTGCCGAGCTCCGTAATGCTGAAGGGGAACATCCCACTAGGCCGGGCAAATCCACTGGCGAGCTTTATCGCCCACGCAGAGGCAAACACGGTATATACCGGCATGCGGGTCGTTCGGCTGGCCGCCGCCGCCCTGCTCCTGATGCTGTGGCAAACCGTGCGCCATGATGAGCAAGCCACTCAAAGCCAGAGGTCTCGGGCAGTCCAGGTTTGGATGATGGGCATCTTCGTGGGGGCCGCGGCGCTGCATCTGCTGCTGGCGCGTACGGGGTGGTTTTTCCGCTATGAAGCCTACCTGATTGCCTGGGGATTGACGGCCGTCGCAATTCCCATCTGGGATTTGGTGCAATGCCTGCGGCGACCGATTCACTCCCGGCGGCAGGACGCGTTGGGATATGGCGCGGTGGCGCTGCTGGCGATTTCTGTCCCCCTTTTCTGGAATGTGGGAAACGATGCCCTGAATATGACGCTTCCCGCCCTGCATGACACGTATCGCTGGCATTATCAGATGGGCTTATTCGTGGCCAGATACTATGCAGGCAGCTCGCTGGTCGTGAATGACATCGGCGCCGTCAATTTCATGGCAGACATTCACTGCACCGATCCCCACGGCCTGGCTGACCGGGAAATTGCGCGCGCCCTCCTGAGCGGAGAGCCTACGTCCGCGTTCCTGGACAGTCTGGCGCGCTCACGCGGCGCCCGCGTGGCGCTGGTGGATGACAACTGGCTGGGCCTCTACGGCGGCCCCCCGCGCAGTTGGTTGCTGGCAGGCGCTTGGATCTTTCCGAATCGCGTGGTGCTGGCCCCGCCCGCGCTGAGTTTCTATGCCCTGGATGAAACGAGCCGGCTGGAACTGATCAAGCACCTGAGGGAGTACTCACAGTTCTTGCCGAAAGATGTGGAACAGCAGGGACCGTTCCATAATCCGCAGCAATAGCACCCTGCCAGAACGCAACGCAAGGTCAGCAGCACGAGCGCGTGAGGGAATGTTTGTTTTGGAAAATTCCCCGGCGTGCCGCGTCAGCCGGCACGCCAGGTCGAGTCTATCCCGGAGTTCCAGCTCACGGATTCACGTTCAAATTGACAGTCGCCACGATCAGATTGTTAACCGGTAGCGAGGTGTCGAGGATCTGGATGTTGAAGGAGTAGTTTCCCGCAACCAGCAAGTTATTCGACGCCGCGCCTGTGATTTCTCCACTTGAACTCAGTGCGAGCCCCAATGAAGCGAGTGTGGTCGGGTCAGTGGACAACTCTGAAAAGGTAAAGAAGCTGAAGGGGCCGCCCGCCACGATGGAAGATCGATATGCCTGTTCCTGCGTGGCTGCGGGCAACGTGGTGTTTGCTACGTGCAGCACGGGGTTGGGTACCTGATCGATGCCCCAGGGTGAAACAACGGGTGAAGTGGCGAATTCGGCGCCCGTGTCCGGCGTGATGGAAGCCGAGCTGTAGACGTACGTAAAGGGAAGCAGGCTGGCCGTCGTGCCGGAGAGGGTGGCCAATCCGAATGACCCGTCTGCCAGGAAGGAGATGGCATGTGGCGCATCGGTGGTGCTGCCCGTGCTCACGCTGGTGGTGAGGGGTGAAAACTGCGTGGTGTTTACCAGAGCCGTTTCAAAGGCCAATAGATAATTGTTGACCGGATCGGTCACCCATACTGTTTGGGCGTCGGGCGACACGCGAACCGCTCCCGGGTCGTCGGTGATGAAACCACTATTGGCCACGACCGTGCCAGCCGGGGGCGGTGAGCTGAATTGGACGCTGATGGCCCCGGTACTATAATCTATCGACCCTGCCGTTATGGTGCTACCGTTGGTACCGGTGATCGTACCGCTGCCATTGTCGGTCCCGGTGAACCCCGTTCCTCCGTTTACGGTGACACTATTGGGAGCAACAGGGAGATAAGTGAAAGTCCCTGTGAATGTCGTCGTTGTTACCCCGTCGGAAGGTGGCGACAGATTGATCGCTTGCCCGCTCACCAATTGAATCGTAGTGAGGACCGTCTCGAAAGTTGTCAGGTCGTTGGGGTTCGTATCGATGACCTCCAGATAGCCCGCCGAGCTTTCGTCTCCTTCGCTGACGTAGAGGAAGAGGCCGTCGGGGGATTCGTCGATGTAATTGGGAGTCGTCGTGGTCTGGACCAGCGAAATGCAACCATCGCCGTTGGGATTGTTGGCGGCGTTAACTTGGTGCATGAAGGTTGCGCTCGTGGGCTCCACGTCGATCACGCAGACCTCCGACGGACTTGTCCCAGGTCTCAGTACATATCCGTGAGTCACACGCGTGGGAGTCGACAGCGATCCCGTGTTGAACGTGGGCGCAATCTTGATGTCGTAAGCGGCTGCAGGGTAGACCGAACCGGAGTTGTCGTTCAGGGTGATAGTGTCGATGGCTTGGCCGAACGTCCCGCTGGAAGGATTGGCATCCACGATCTGCACGGTTCCCGACCCTCCGTTGGCCAGATAAGCGTAATAGTTGTCCGGATTGGCGAGGGTAAGCGCAGCCTGGGGGGCGGATGCCACGGCAATGTCGTCATCGGATTGTGATCCGGTTCCGGTCACCGGGGTAATCGCATAGGTTGAGCTGTCAATAATGAAAAGTTTTTTGGCACCCGGATCGGCCACCATCACCTTGACGCCATCCGGCGTGGAAGCCGGGTAATTGGATTTCAGTCCCCCCGAAGGACTGAGCGCCGCGTCAGTCGTTAAGCCGGCCACGCCGGTTGATGTATCCACTGCAATCACGTGGTCGCCGGCATCGTCACCCACAAAAGACTCAGAGTTCAGAATGTTGGCGGTTAAAGTCGCTGTAGGACAAGTGGAGGCATTGAAGCAAGATTGCGTACTGAGATTTCCATTGTCGGTAACCGTAATCGTAACGGTCTGGCCTGAACCCGACGAGGTGGGTGCACCGGAGAAAGGTACGCCAAAGAGCCCGGTGACTGGGCTGGGGTTAGATTCCGTAATTCCCGTGGTCCAGTCAGGGGTGGCTCCCAGGCCCGCAATGTTGTTCGTGGTGGCTGTCCAAGTGTATTGCGCCGCGGCGTTTCCGGGAGGGCCCGTACCCCCGCAGGTTCCCGTGGGGACGCCACCAGGCTGAGGCTGGCAGGTAATCAGGACGCTGTAAGGCTGATTAATTTGGCCATTCGGCAGAGCCGTGTTTTGAATCACAATTTCAGGATCGACGGTGATCTGGGTCGCGGAGGAACTTGAGAGCTGGCTATTCGGGTCAGTTGATGTGGTCGCCGCCGGCGTGCTGGCGTTGTCCATATCCGAGGCGGTGATCCTTCCAGTAGAAGAAGTAGGGCCGACCGCGGTCACTAACCCGGTACCGCCACTGCTATTGCAAGTGAGCGTGAGGGTGGAATCACTTGAGTTCGAAACAGTGGTGCAAGCAATCCCCGCGGGGAACCCTGTCCCGGCTAGTTGCACAGTGGGCAATCCCTCACCAGATGCCAGGGTGTAGGTCAGACCCACACAAGCTCCACCTGAACAGCCTGAACCTGCCGTGCCGTAAGAACGGTTGGTGACAGCGTCGGGGATCGGGGACGGATTGGGTCCGAGTACGGCGAGCTCTGACCGAATGGTGAGAGAATCGGTATGGTCATTTGCGGTCCCACCTGGTGTTGAGGTGTTGCCGGTCTCAGCGCCCGTGAAGGTGAGCTGCGTGGTGCCCGCCGCGCCCGTAATCGGGTTAGCGGAGCAGGAGAACGTGTCTGACGGGGCCTGTGCGCAGGAATAAGAATCGTTTTCCGTGTCCGTCAAAGTGGTTCCCGTGGACGTATAGTTGCCCAAGCCGTTGGTTAGCGTGTAGATGAGCTTGATGCAGGCTCCACCCGAGCAGCTTGAACCCACGCCGTATGTGCGGCCGGTTACGGCGTCAACAGGCGTGGGGGCTGGGGTCACTCCCATCGCGGCATTAACGGTGAGCGATGTATTCGGGAATGGGTAGGTGCCGCTGGGCGTCTGGGTGTTTGCAGTGTCAGAAGGTGAAATGGTGATCGTCGTGTAGGAACCTGCGGCTGCCGACAACCCGGAGGCCGAGCATGTACCTGTATCATTCCCCGTTCCACTTCCCGAGCATGTGAAGCCTGATACGCCCGTCAACGTCCCCGGCCAAACGTAGTTCGGCAGCCCGCCACTGACCGTGTAAACGAGTGGAACGCACGCCAAATTGCCTGCGCACGTCATGTCCGTACTTACTCCGAAATCGCGATCGTGCACGGCCGGGGGCAGCGAAGCAGGAGATTGGCTCCCGCTCAGCGCCGCGTTCACCGTCAGCGAAGTGTTCGGGAAAGTGAACGACCCGCTCGGCGTCTGCGTGTTTGCCGTGTCCGTGTCCGTGATGTTGACGCTCGAATAGGTGTTCGCCGCCGCCGAGAGCGCCGTCGCCGAGCACGTGTCCGTACTGTTCCCCGTTCCGCCCGCCGTGCACAGGAACCCGCTCACTCCCGATACCGTGTTCACCGCCGGCCAAACGTAGTTCGGTAATCCTCCCGTCGCCGTGTACACCAGCGGCGTGCACGCACCGCTCGCGCACGTGTCCGTGC
>JASHTY010000115.1 GCA_030040315.1 Terriglobia bacterium
CTGGGCGGGCAGGGCAGCATCCGAGTGAACGTGCGAGTTGTGGCGGCAACGAACGTGCAGATTGAAAACGCGCTCCTCAACGGAGCATTCCGAGAAGATCTGTATTACCGTTTGAGCGTATTCACGATTCATGTCCCTCCCTTGCGCGAGCGCAGCGAGGAGATCCCCTACTTTATTGAGGAGACGATCCGGCGGGCACCGGCAGCGCTCAAGAGCGGGCTCGAAAACAGGTTGCCCTCGAGACTGCTCGACGCCGCTCTGCTTTACGACTGGCCGGGCAATCTCAGGGAGCTGCGCAACTTCATTACGCGCACGATCATCCTGAGAGATCCCGATGCCGCTGTGAGGGAGCTCGAAGCAAAGATCGATGCTCAGCGAAACGGGTTCCGTTCAGCGCGTACGGAGGGCAGCCTGTTAAATGGGTCCGGTATGAGATCAGTTGTACGGGACCTGAAGAATCGGACTGAGATGCAGATGATCCAGGACGCGCTCGAAGCCTCCCGCTGGAATCGCCGTCAAGCTGCACAAAACCTGAACATCAGCTATCGCGCCTTGCTTTACAAGATTCAGCAGCATCGCCTAACTCCACGAGCTGCTCGCAATGCGAGCGAGGCAGCAGCGCTCGACTAATAACCAACTGACTGTCAGCCCCGGCAGACTGTTCCGGTTTTTCCGGATCGCCTGCTTCACAAGAACGAGTTCCCGGCAAATTGCCCGGGCACCAAATCGAAAGAACCTTGCCTTAGCAGCTGCTTGAATAAGGCTCAGAGTGCGGGCACGAGTTCGGGGCCCAGTTGGATTACCGGTTCATCTCATCAGTTGCAAAAGGGCTATATGCAGAGACTTGGCACGAAGTATGCAAAGTTTTGCACACTTTGTGGGAATGACAAACCAAGCGCCGCGGGGAGAGGATAATACCCGAAGAAACCAGGGAAGCTCCCTAAAATATTTGCAGAATATTTCACTGCTATCTTGATTGCAACCTTCGCTTTGGCCGCAAGCGTGCAATCCACTGAATCAAGCTTGTTTTGCCGCCTTTGGAGGCCAATGCGCACCGACCCGCACCAGGGCTTTCAGGTAGACCCTGCGGACTTGCCCAGCGAAGCCGTCATTTTTGGTTGCACACCCGCGATGTGCGAGGTGCGCTCCAAGATCGCACGCGTGCTGGATACGGATTTTCCCGTGCTTCTGCAAGGGGACAGGGGAACCGGCAAGGACCTGGTGGCCAGGTATCTGCATGCGCGGTCTAGCCGCAGGGAAGGACCCTTCGTCAAGTTAAGCTGTGCCGCGGTACCACAGCGGCTGCTTGAGGCGGAGTTGCTGGGATCAGAGGAGACAAACGGCAACGACGAGTGCCAGAGCAAAGCGGGTCTGATCGAATTCGCCGAGGGCGGCACTCTTTTCCTTGACGACGTGGCTGAAATGGGTTCAGCCCTGCAGAGGAAACTTCTGCATCTGCTCCGGGACGGCCGCTATTTCCGGGTTGGAAGCCGCGAGGAGCGGCAGGCCAACGTGCGCATAGTGTGCGCCAGCAGCGTGAAGCTGGCCGCGGCCGTAAAGAGGGGCACCTTCCGGAGAGATCTCTTCAACCAGATCGACGTCATGAGCTTCCGGCTGTCGGCATTGCGAGAGCGCAAAGAAGACATTCCCCAATTGTGGGATTCTTTTGCGGCGAAGCTGGCAAAGAAGTTCGGAAAGGCCGCGCCGCGACTCACGCCGTCGGTCCTGCATGTGCTGGAGCAGTGGAGCTGGCCAGGCAACTTGTGCGAACTGGAGAACTGCATTGCCCGGGTCATGATCCTGGGCGATGAGACGGCGATCGGCGAGGGATTCCGGCGCCAGGGGGTCATTGCAAGCACCGTGGACGGCCACTCGGAGAGGAACGGGCGAGCCAAGACGGTTTCGCGGCAGACGGTGGCGGAAGCGATGATTCTGCAGGCGCTTCAGGCCAATCACTGGAACCAGCGAAAAGCGACGGAAGAGTTGAAACGGAGCTACCGCTCGCTTCTCTATAGATTGAGAAAGGCGGGCATCCTGCATCGGCCGCGGAGCCGCAGGGCATTTCCGCGCTCGGATTGAGGAGCGGCGCATTGCGGACGGCAGATTTTGAATTTGAAAATGCGGACTCGGTTTGACTCTGTGGATAAATCCGGAGGCCGCAAATGGGCAAGACGCCGGTAGGAGTAACCCCGCATCGTTACTGGGGTGGTATGGGTGAAGCGCCGAACCCAATGAAAGTTTAACGTGAGCGCTACGAGGTCTTGAAATGGGCGTAAAGACTCACTTTGAAGCTGTTACCTGGGCTACTGAAAAGACGTTACTGGGGGTTCAGGGCCCTAGCACAATCCGGGCATTGCCGCCCCCCAACTCGGTCTAAGATTTTGAAAAGGCAAAATGTGCTCCTCTTCGCCGGGACCGCTAACCGGCCTGAATGTGACGCCGGGATCGACGTCTGAGGGGTCTGGATTTCAACGGGGGCTTGTAACCCACAGGGCGAAGCTATGCCCAAAGTGACGAATCAAGGATGGCAAACCTGCAGTTGAGCGAGGGAGCGAAGAACAAAATGTCCATAGACTTACAAAACGGCCTCGGAACCGACTCAGAATCACGTTGGTGGGCGCTTTATACCCGCCACCAGCACGAAAAGACCGTGGCGGAGGTGCTGACGAACAAGGGCTTCGACGTTTTCCTTCCTCTTTATGATTCCATGCGCCGCTGGAAAGACAGGAAGAAGCTGCTTTCGCTGCCGCTATTTCCCTGTTATGTGTTTGTGCGCGGCGGCCTGAGCCAAAAACTGCAGGTGGTCTCCACGCCCGGCGTTCACATGATCCTCTACCGCGGCGACCAGGTGGCATTCATCCCGGAGGCGGAGATCCAGGCGATACGAGCCGTGGTTGATGGCCACTACCGCGTGGAGCCTCATCCATTCCTGAAGTGCGGCGATCGGGTTCGCGTTACGCGCGGAACTTTAGAGGGCGTGGAGGGGATTTTGACGCGCAAAAAGAATCTTGTGCGGCTGGTTCTCTCGGTGGAGATGCTGGCGCAGTCGGTGGCGGTGGAAGTGAATGCGTCGGACGTGGAGCCGGTGATTCCTCCGCGATTCCTGGCTGAACCTGCAAGCATACGCACCACGCAAGTCGGCCGCCAGTTTGTACGGACAGGGCGCTCAAGCCTGGGTCTCGTGAATGGCTGAATCGAAGACAGAACAGATTCGCAAAGCGATTGTAGGTTGATCGATGAAGTCCAGAGTTTTACT
>JASHTY010000116.1 GCA_030040315.1 Terriglobia bacterium
CAAGCGCTTCTTCAAGGTTCTGTTTTTCTGCGCATCAGAGCAGCCCACGCCGGGGGCCCCGCCGCTCCCAGCCGGTTTGATTCCAGCCGGTATTCTCGCAGCCATTCTAGGTTAAAGAGCGGAAGGAAGTCAAAGTTCAGCTCTTCCTCCGTAACTCCCGTGGAACCATCTTCGGCGGGATTCGAGCCCCGCTTGGAAGCGAGCAGCAGAAGCTGCGTGCCCGAGTGCGAATAGCGCCTGATGGTTTCGAGATACGCGGACAAATTCTGATCGCGCACAACGTGGTAGCAGCCCCGGTCATAGATGAAGTCAAAAGGTTCCAATGCGGGAGGCGCCAGTACATCCGCAAGGACCCATCGCACCGACACACCAGCTTTCTGAGCTTTCTTTTCAGCCTGCCCCAGCGCGGTCGGCGCCACGTCCATCGCCGTGACGTCGAATCCCTTGCCTGCCAGGTAAATCGCATCGTTGCCGCTTCCACAGCAAAGGTCGATGGCGCGGCATTTGCGGACTTCGCCGGAATCGACGACCCGGATTAATTCATCGGCAGCATGGCCGATATCCCAAATGGGAGGGTGTGCGGCGCGATAGTCTGAATCCCATAAATCGAGCAAGCGGCTGCCTTCAGGGCCGTGCGGCAGGATACCACTCGCCAGCGGCCGGTCAGGGGTTAGAACTTTCCCGCTGCGGTCGTCGATGGCAATATTGCCGGAGCCTTCAGTCAACGGGGGAAGGGTCAGATGAAAGACCTGCTCGCCCGCTGCCACCGTCAAATTCCATCGTCCGCCATCATGAGCCATTTCTGCCACTTCTAAATCCCCGGCCGGCCCCGAGCCGCCCAGACGGTAAACGTGAAACACTGAAAGAAACCGGTTCTGACGGGAACTGGCCGGCGCAACGGTTGCAAGAATGTAAGTCGATGCCTTCGCGCCGCCCGCTGTGCGGTCTTCACTGTGGTATGTAGCGTTTTGCGGAAGCACGGACTGCCAGGAAATCGCCCGGTCTCCAGAAATGGTGTCTGCCGTGTGGCCTTTGATGGCAATCCGATCATGGCTATAGACCAGCCACTTTCGACGGGATGAGGAGGGGCGGCCCGCCTGATCGTCGATGATGAAAGTGGCGGGACGTAAGACGATTACACGCCGTACGAGTTTCGCGCCCAATCCATCATCCGGAAGATCGTGTTGCTCATCACCGCAAGATGTGGCAGTCCCAACAGCGGAAATGAAGAATCGATTCTCTTCAAACGCCGTCACACCATCCCCCGGCGAACCTGAATAGAATTGTTTAAGCATGATGGGGTAGGAATTTTCCGATCCCTCGGGCGTGGAGAGATTGTCCAGGAATCCCGTCAGCGCGGAGAGAGGGAGTGATGGGCTGCATGAGTTCTGAGTAGCGACTTCCTGTGAATTTAGAGCGACCGCTGACACAAGGACAAAAGCGAGAAGTAGCAGTTTGCACAATTTCTTCATTATGCGCCCTGGCTCACCGGAATCTCACCGTATTTCGGGACGGAGAGGATTCTCAAGGCTTGCCGCGTTTAACAATCCCCGCGCCTTCTTTGATGGTGAGAAACTGGTTGGCCGCAACATTCGTGAACCGCTCCACTTTCTGAGTAGTGGGCCACTTCACCTCAATCACATCCACTGCGCCAGATGAACCCAGTCCAAAATGCAGGCGCAGATCGTTCTGTGACATCACACTGGTGCCGCTATGAACCTCGTCAATTTGGGCGTGCTTTCCGGTCACGACGCGCACACGCGCGCCGATGGCCGTGCGGTTGCATTGGACGCCGAGCAGTTTAATGGTGATCCAATTCTGCCGATTGCCCCCATCGTTGCGGAGCAGGGATGGGTAATCATTCATGTTCTGGACCAGCACGTCGATGTCGCCGTCGTTGTCATAGTCGCCAAAGGCGCATCCTCGGCTGGAAAAAGGCGCGGTTATCCCCGGGCCCAAATCCTTCGAGACGTCACTGAATTTGCCGTTCCCCAGGTTTCGATAGACAAGGCGTGGGGAAGCAAAATGCGCGTCCAGGTGGTATTCGTCAATTTCCGTGTAGACGTGACCGGTGGCCTGGAAGATGTCCGGCCATCCATCATTGTCGTAGTCCAGGAAGCCTGTGCCCCAGCAGACATACTGTGTGTTGACGCCCACCCCCGCTGTGAAAGTGACGTCGGTAAATGTTCCATCGCCGTTGTTGTGGTAAAGGTCGGAAGTGTCATCAGAGAAATTGGTCTTGAAGATATCGAACCAGCCGTCGCAGTCGTAGTCGCCCACTCCGACGCCCATGCCGGCCTGCTCCTGCCCGTCCTCGTTGTAGGCGCACCCCGCCATGACCGCGATGTCTTCAAAGGTCCCATCGTGCTTATTGCGAAATAGAATGCTGGGTTCGGAATCGACGGCCACGTAGATGTCCGGCCAGCCGTCATTGTCGAAATCGTAGGAGACGGCTGTGATGGAATAGCGCGGGCCGGTTTTCAGGACGCCTGCCTTCTCCGAAACATTGGCAAAAGTTCCGTTGCCGTTGTTGTGGTAAAGAGTGTTGCTTCCACCCGGCAGACCGCGCGGGCCACACATTACCGGCACGCCTTTCCACTGGCAGCTCCCGCTTTGACCTGGCGCCGGAACCTTCTGAAGATCGAGATCAATGTAGTTGCATACGAACAGATCCAGGAAACCGTCGCGGTCATAATCCAGCCAGGTGCAACCGGAGCCCCAGCGCACGCGGTCGTCCCACAACCCCGCCTTTCTGGTCACATCCGTGAAAGTGCCGTCGCCGTTGTTGTGCCATAGAATATTCTGGCCCCAGTAACAACAGAGCAGATCGTCCCAGCCGTCATTGTCATAGTCGCCTACGCAAACCCCGGTGCCCCATCCGGTCCGTCCCAAGCCGGATTTTTCGGTTACGTCGGTGAAAGTGCCGTCGCGGTTATTCTTGAAGAGGTGTTGCGTGGGCTTTTCGCCGCCGGGATAGGGTTCTTCGCCCGGCAGGCGATCGCCGTTGGTCAGGTAAATGTCGAGCCAGCCATCCTGATCGTAGTCGAAGAAGGCCAGCCCGCTGCCTTTGGCCTCAATGATGTACTTCTTGTGTCTCACCCCGCCCCATACATTCTGGACGTTCAGACCCGCCTCCTTCGCAACGTCTACGTAGGTAACGGGAGAGGGTGCTTCCGCCTGATCTCCAGTGGCCGATTGAAGGATGGGAGTGCGCGTCCATCGCCAAAGAGGCGTGGCGAGAGCTTCAAAAAGCCCCGACCCCAGAAGCACGCTTGAAGAGCCCAGCCAGTTTCGTCGCGAGAATTTCATTTTTTCCTTATGCCGCCGAATCATTTCCACAGGATTTTGGGAAAATGTCCCGGCACTATTCCCACGCCTTCTTTTACTGTCAGGATCTGGTCAATTGGGATGTTGGCGAGTTTATCCACGACCCCGCTGGGCCAGGTGATTTCCAGCGAGTTCACGGTTGTTCTGCGCCCCAGGCCGAAATGAATGCGCGGGTCCTGGGCCGACAGGTAACTCATCCCCCCCTGAGCCTGGCGGTATTCGACAAAACCCTCGGAGGTGAGTTTCAGAGCCGCCCCGCGGCCGTCGCGGTTGGATTTCACACCCACCAGCATGACTTCCAGCCAATGGTTGGCGTTGCCACCATCGTTGCGCAGGAGTTGCGGATAGTCGTCGCTGTTGGACACGGCAATGTCCAAATCTCCGTCGTTGTCAAAATCGCCCACGGCCACGCCCCGGCCCACGGTGGGCTTCATGAAATCAGCTCCCAGTTGGGCAGATACCATGTCGAACTTTCCTCCACCCGTGTTGCGGAACATGAATTTCGGTTCCTTCCAGGAAACCTCACTGTGATAAAGCGCAATGTTGTCGAGCATGCTTCCGTTCGCCTGAAAGATGTCGATCCAGCCGTCATTGTCGTAATCAAACAGCCGGGCGCTGACGCCGCTGAGAAACGTGGTTTTATTGCCCATGCCCGAACTGAACGTGGCATCGTCGAAGGATTCATCATGGTTGTTGTGGTACAGACGGTTCAGTTCAAAGTCCAGATGCGTCACATAAACGTCCTCCCAGCCTTCGCCGTCAACATCTGCGGCGTCCACCCCCATGCCGGCTTCGTATCTCCCGTCTTCGCTCGCTGCCACGCCGGAGGTAAAGGAGACGTCCCGGAATGTGCCGTCATGATTATTCAGAAACAGAAAATTCGGCCAGGTGTCATTGGCGATCATGATGTCCGGCCAGCCGTCATTATTGAAGTCCGCCAGAACCACGCCCATGCCCTTGGCTTCGGGCTTACCCACGCCCGACGCATCGCTTACGTCAGTAAATGTGCCGTCGCGGTTGTTGTGATAGAGCTTAATGCGCTCGCCGTGGTAATTATCCGGGTGGCAGTAGGAGCGATAGCCGGGCTTGTGGTCGCCACAATAGAGGTTCCTCTGCGGCGACCATTGAATGTAATTGCAGATGACCAGATCGAGGTAACCGTCTTTGTCGTAATCAAACCACCCGGCGCTGGTGGACCAGTTGCCTTCGTCCGCGACTCCGGCCTTCGCTGTGGCGTCCGAAAACGTCCCGTCGCCATTGTTGTGATAAAGGATCGCGCGTCCGTATCCCGTTACCAGCAAGTCGGGATAGCCATCGTTGTCGTAATCGCCGACCGCGACTCCCTGACCATACAATCCCACGGCGCCCACACCGGCTTTCTCCGTGACATCAGTGAAGGTGCCGTCGCCGTTGTTATGATAAAGGGCCGAGCGCAACGGGCGTGAAGGTTTATACCATTCCGTGGCGGCTGACTGGACAAAGTACAGGTCCATCAGCCCGTCCTGGTCGTAGTCGATCCAGCCGACGCCATTACCCATGGTTTCCAGGTATTCTTTTTCCTCAGTCATGGTGGCGTCATGCTTGAAATCGATGCGAGCCTGTTCGCGGATGTCGGTGAAGTGCACAGGAATCGGCTCAGCGTGGACGTGAGGAGGCTGGGGGTTCTGGGGACTTCGCGCCATTCCATTTCCGATCGCAATGACAGCAGCAAGCAGGCCCGCTACCAGCGCCCAAATCCTAGAATCCTGCGCCCAGTTTTTTTGTCCCAATTTGTTTCCCCAGCATAACCTTCACAAAGACTATAACGCGAGCCCTTTGCGGGCATCAAATATTCGTTCGCCCAATGCATAAGAAAGGCACTCACCACAGGGCGCACAGAGAGCCACGGAGATTTTTTTCTCCGTGCACCTCTGTGCGCCCTGTGGTGAGAGCCTTTCTGGCTTACGCTTTTGCCCGCCATTCCTGGTCAAGGCCAGTTATAATGACTCATCGAGGATCAATTCAAAATGAGCGCATTTTCAGCATTTATGCATCCCAGGGACGAGCTTCTCGCCACCATGTCCCGGATTTATCAGTATCGAATGACCACGACTTCCGGCGGCAATCTGTCGATTCGCGAGGAAAGCGGCGATATTTGGATCACGCCGACCCGCGTTGACAAAGGAACGCTTCGGCGTGACGACATGGTCCGGGTAGACAGGGACGGCACGGTGGAGGGACTGCACCCCCCCTCGTCTGAGCTGCCACTTCATCAGGCCATTTATCGCGCCCGCCCGGATTTGCGCGGCATCGTGCACGCGCACCCCGTGGCGCTGGTGGCGTTCAGCGCCATTCATCAGGTCCCCAACACCCATTTATTTGCCAAAGCCCACGCGATTTGTGGAGAAGTGAAGTTTGCTCCCTACGAGCTTCCCAGCAGCAAGGAACTGGGCTCGACGGTCGCCGGTAAATTTCTGGAAGGCAGCGACTGCTCGATTCTGGAAAATCACGGGGTTGTGACCGGCGGCATCAGCCTGGGAGACGCTTTCCAGAAATTCGAAACACTCGAATTCGTGGGGCGCACCATCATCAAGGGCCGGCAATTGGGCGAAGTGCGTTTCCTGACCCCTCAGGAAATCGAGTTGGCCAACCGTCGCACCAGCGTGCGGGGCGAATTTGACCGGCAAGCACCATCCAGCAGGGAAAAGGAACTGCGCCGCCGGCTTTGCGAATTTGTGCATCGCGCCTACCGCCAGCGACTCTTCATCAGCACGCAAGGCAGCTTTTCGACGCGGGTTGACGAATCCTCGTTCCTGATTACTCCTTTCCAAGTCGACCGCGGCACGCTCGACCCGGAGGAAATTGTTTTCATCAAGGACGGTAAATGCGAGAGCGGTAAGACTCCCAGCCGCGCGACGCCGGACCACGAGGCGATCTATCGCCATCATCCCAAGATCAATGCCTTGATCAACGCTTCGCCGATCAACGCCACTGCCTTCAGCGTGACGAACGCGTCGCTCGACTCGCGTACGATTCCTGAGAGCTACTGCCTGCTGCGGCAGGTTGAGCGTGTCGAATACGGAGTGCAATACCGCGATAGTGAGGCGCTGGCCCGGCGCTGCTCAGTCAATCAGCCCGCGCTGGTTCTGGAAAACGACGGCGTGCTGGTTTGCGGCGGAGAAATTCTGGAAGCGTTTGATCGCCTGGAAGTGCTGGAATCCACTGCCGAAGCGCTGGTGGATTCACGCTCCATCGGCGAACTCGCACCGATGCCTGAAAAAGCGTTGCGCGGGCTGGAAGTTACGTTTCTGCAGATGTAGTGCGGCGAACGTGATTCACACCCGCGGCGTCTGAGCCATTATCTCCCGGTATTGGTCCCGCTTCTTTCCCCAGGTTTCAGGATCACGCGGTTGGTAAATGGTGCACGGAAACGATGCGCTGACCGCCCGCCGCGCTTCTTCGAGATTCGCGAACACCCCATCCGCGATTGCCTGCACCAGCCCATTTCCCAGCGCGGTCGCTTCGACGGGTCCGGCGTGCACGGGGATTCCGCATGCATCGGCGGTCCAGGCGCAAAGCGTGGCGTTTTGCGATCCCCCGCCCACAATGTGCACGCGCGCGAACCGGACGCCCAGTAGATTCTGCAAGGTCTCGACGACATCGACATAGGCAAACGCCAGGCTTTCCATAATGCAGCGAGTGTATTCGCCGGGATTCTGTGGCGCGGACTGCCTCGTTGAGAGGCAGAATCCATCGATTTCTTTCATCATGTTCGGCGGGTTTTGAAAGCCGATGAAGTGGGGGTTGATGAAGCGTGAAAATGCCGCGACGGAGTGCGCAGATTCAACCAGGGCGGGGAATTCCACGGGCGTTCCGAGCCTGTTTAAATCATGTTGCAGGCGCTGAAGCAGCCAAAGGCCGTTCACGTTCTTTATTAGGCGAATGGTTCCATTGACGCCGCCCTCATTGGTAACGTTGGCGCGCATGGCCTCCGCGCTGAGCAGCGGCTCGCCAATTTCAGTGCCTACCAGCGACCACGTTCCCGAGCTGATGTACGCCCAAGGCTTGCCATCCTCAACGGCCGGAACAGCCACCACGGCGCTCGCAGTGTCATGCTCGGCGCAGACCGCAACGTTTAGACGGGGAATGCCCATCTCGACAGCTTGTTCTTGCTTGATGATGCCGGGCGCGGAGCCGGGATCGACCACTGAAGCCATCAGGCGCAACGGGAGGTTCAGGCGGGCAAACACTTCCGGGTGCCAATTGCGCGTGCGCGCGTCCAGCAGGTGGCTGGTGGAAGCGATGGTGTACTCCGCGCCGATATCGCCGCACAGGACGTAGCGCAACAGGTCGGGCAGAAAGAGCAGTCGGGCTGCGGGCTCGAACATCCACGCATGCGTCTGCTGCATGCGCACCAACTGGTAGATCCCATTCACGCGCATGAACTGAATTCCTGTGTACGAGTAAAGTTCCTCGTCAGGAATGACGGCGCGCACCTGCTTCATCACATCGTCCGTGGCAAAGTCGCGATTCGAAAGCGGCAGCCCAACCAAGGCGCCATCGCGGGTGACCAGCCCGAAGTCTGTTCCCCACGTATCGATGGCCAGCGACTTGCATTGCGGCGCCATTTGATATGCCTTGCAGATTCCCGCCTTCACCTCGTCGAAAATGCGGGGG
>JASHTY010000117.1 GCA_030040315.1 Terriglobia bacterium
CCCCGAATTCCTTCTGGCGAGCCACGCCGCGGCAGAGCAGCAATCCGGCCACATTGGCACAGGCGATCAGCAGCACCAGCCCCACCGCGCCCCAAAGTACCAGAAGCGCGATGCGGGTGTTGCCGACAACCTCCTCCTGAAGCGGAACCAGTTCAATTCCGCTGGTTCGATTGGTGTCGGGATACTGCTGGGCCAGCCGGCGCGCAATGGTATCGGCCTCAGAGCGGGCTGCCGCGAGCGTTACCCCCGGTTTCAGACGCCCGACCGCGAAGAAACCGTGGTGGCCCCGCGTCAGCCCTTTCAGGTCGAAGGCGGGTGTGATCCAAATCTCAATTCCCGAACCCAGCGTGTCAAAGTCAGCGGGCATCACGCCGATGACGGTGTACGCTTGTTCATCCAGCGTGATTTTTTTCCCCACAATCGCCGGATCGCGTTCGAAGTAATCCTGCCACGCGGAATAGCTCACGACCGCAACGTGTGCTGCTCCCGGCTGGTCCTCATTGGGCAGGAAGTCGCGACCCATCGTGGGGCTGATACCAAAGACCCGAAAATAGCTAGCGGTGACACTCATGCCGCGGACGCTGACCGGCATCTGCGCGCCCGTTAGACTGAAATGGTCATAGCCGTAACACGCCATTACGGCGAAGCCGTGACTTTGGGCTTGCCAATCGAGGAAGTTGTAAGGAGATACAACTCCGCGGTCGTATCCCAGCCGGTGGTCGAATTCCCAGATCTGCACAAGTTCGTTTGGGTTGGGAAACGGCAAAGGCCGGAGCAGTACGGCGTTGATAACGCTGAAAATTGCGGTATTCGCGCCGATGCCCAGCGCCAGTGTGACCACTGCAACCGCGGAAAAGCCTGGATTCTTGCGCAGCGTACGCAGGCCGAAGCGGACATCTTGCACGAGGTGGTCCCACCAGAGCCAGCGGCCGGATTCGTAGAAGCGCTCTTCGGCCTGCGTGATGTTGCCGAATGCGCGTCGTGCGACGATCCGGGCATCCTCTTCACTTAGGCCTTGCTCCCTCAAGCGATCAACCTCGAGCTGAATGTGCGTTTCTAATTCTGCGCTGAAGTCGCTCTGCTTGCGTTTACGCCAAAACATGGACCTAGCCCTCGTGAGCTTCGGCACCCAGGATTCGCCCGATGGCCGCAGCGAATCGGCGCCACTTGGTGGTTTCTTTCAGAAGCTGCTTCCTGCCGTTCGCGGTGAGTTTGTAGAAGCGCGCCTTGCGATTGTGGGTGGAGGTTCCCCATTCGGCGCCAATCCAGCCGCGATCTTCCAGACGCTGCAAGGCAGGGTAGAGCGCGCCGTGCTCTACCAGCAATGCATCATCTGACGTTTGTTGAATGGCCCGCGCGATGCCCTGGCCGTGCTGCGGGCCGAAGATGAGCGTGCGCAGGATGAGCAGGTCGAGTGTTCCTTGCAGGATCTCCAGCCGTTCCTTTTCCTTTTGGGTAGACATATAACCCATGTATCCACACTTTGGGTAAGATGTCAACCCAAAAGAGGGTTCGGGTGGTAGGGCACATTGAGAATTGTAGCCGCGGCCTGTGAGCTTCGGATTGTCGGGGCTTGCCATGGCAAGCCCCGACACCGGTCCCGCCCAGAGGGGACGGCCACTACAGTGAACGTCGCTAGCGCCTTTGCATTTTCGAGCTCCGGCGACTAAAATCGAAGGCGAGGTGCAGCAAAATGGATAACGACGTCCTGCGGATTGCGGGGAAGGAATTTCATTCGCGGCTGATTGTGGGCACGGGAAAGTATCGCAGCTTTCAGGAGATGGCGCGCGCTCATGCGGCTTCGGGCGCGGAAATGGTCACCGTGGCGGTGCGCCGGGTCAATTTGACGGACCGCAGCAAGGAATCGATGCTTGACTACATTGACCGCGACAAGCTCTTCATTCTGCCCAACACGGCCGGCTGCTACACCGCTGACGATGCCATTCGCACCGCGCGACTGGCACGCGAGGTGGGGCTTTCCAACTGGGTCAAGCTGGAAGTGATTGGCGATGAAAAAACACTTTTCCCCGACAATTTTGAGCTGGTCAAGGCCACTGAGACGCTCGCCAAGGAAGGTTTCGTAGTGATGCCTTACACGAACGACGATCTAATTTCCGCCCGGCGTCTGATCGACGCCGGCGCCGCTGCAGTTATGCCCTTGGCCGCGCCCATCGGCTCGGGCCTGGGGATTCAGAATCCCACCAATATCCGAATTCTGCGCGAAATGGTCACCACCGTCCCTTTAATCATTGACGCAGGCGTAGGGACGGCCTCAGATGCGGCTCTGGCAATGGAATTGGGTGCGGACGGAATGCTGATGAATACCGGAATCGCGAGCGCGCAGGATACCGTGCTGATGGCGCATGCCATGAAGAACGCCGTGCTGGCGGGCCGTCAGGCATACCTTGCGGGTCGCATGTCGAAAAAACTCTATGCCTCGGCTTCCAGCCCGCTGCAAGGCGTCCTGCAGTAAATCAGCGCAATTTGCCGATTTCGGGAAGGGCGGGGCTTCAGCGCCGCCGTCACTCGTGTCGCCACGGTGCGGGCCTTCAGACCCTGAAGTATTGCGGCTTCAGAGGCTAATGCCCCGAGATCTAGTTCGCCCTCAATGGCGGGCCTGAAGCCCCAGCATTCCAATTTGGAGCGATTAAGGACGGTTATCGAAGAAGCGAGGCTTTAGTTCCTCTGAAATTGCGCAATCGCTGCCAGAACTTCGTCGCTGCGCTCCTGGGGCTTCACGCCGGTCCACACTTTGACGATCTTGCCGTTTGGGTCAATCAGGAAGGTATTCCGCGAGGCCATTCCGCGCTCGTTCAGCGATCCATATTCATCCACGACCTTTTTATCGGTATCCGAGAGCAGTTTGAAGGTCAGGCTCTGCTTGGCGCAGAAATCCTGATGGCTGGCGGTTGAATCCACGCTCACGCCCACAATCACCGCATTCTTCTCCTGATATTTTGCGAGGTCGCGTTGAAAGTTGTGCGCCTCAATGGTGCAGCCGGGCGTATTGTCCTTGGGGTAGAAATAGAGCACTACCCACTTACCGCGAAAGCTCTGGAGGCTCACCACTGACCCATCCTGGGACGGCAGACTTACGGCCGGGGCATTCTGGCCGGCTTGGGGAACATCACCGGCCATTGCCAGTCCCAAAGCCAGACCGGCGCCTGCGATCGTCAAGGTGATTAGACGTGCTGGACGGATCGTGTGCATGATCTCCTCCTGGATCTTGCCCATGGCAGCATGGGCGTTTAAAGTATCTCATCGCAAGCAGTAGTGCAAATCATCCCATGCGCACTGGGGGGAAATTGAACCAAATTTTGTATTGATTACGGCTGCGGAGGAGATTGTCCGTCCGCGGGGGACTTGGCATTCGCGGGTGCCGGATCGCGCAGCGTGTAGACTTTCTCGCCGGGTTTCACCAGGTGCATGTCTTCGCGAGCCTTGCGCTCAATTGCCTGAGGGTCGGATTTCAGCGCCTGGTTCTGTTTTTCCAACTCTTCATTTTCCTGGTGGAGCTGCAGGATGTCCTGTTGAAGCTGCCGGAGCTCCTTCTGCTGTCGGCGCGCAGCCAGGTACCCGTTCTGGCCGAAGACGTTATGAACGACCAGCGCGACCGATACCAGTACCAGCACCAGAATGATGTTGCGGATTGCTGTTGAGCTTTTGAGATTCCAATTCAACATGAAGAGTTATCTGCCGCTTGGAGACTTAGGGTGGTGCGAAAAACCGTCAGCGAGAGTAGCTGACATCCCTCAGTCGAAGCTCCTTGCCCTCACTCAGGGGTTGCTCCTCACACCCAGCCCATTGTATCTTCTGTTGCAAGTTTTTGGCAAGAATTGCAGAAGATCCAGCGTAGCAGCGTAGGGGCACCCCTTGCGGACGCCCGCTCCAGCATCGCTGGACTGAAAAGCGTGGGCCAGCACAGAAGGGCAGGGACAAGGCCAGCCCCTACGAAGTTCGGACTGGGGCATAAGCAGCAACGGGGGCAGGGAGATCTCGTGACGGACAAAATCGTTATCCTGGTGACGGCGCCAAAAAGGCGGGAAGCTCAAGCTATAGCGCGCCACCTGGTGGAGAGCAAGCTCGCCGCCTGCGTCAACATTACCCAACCCATCGAGTCCATCTATCGCTGGAAGGGGAAAATTGCCCGCGATAGGGAATACCAGCTCATCATCAAGAGCACGCGCGAGCTATTCCCGAAAATTAAGGCTGCCGTGGCGGCTCTGCACAGTTACAAGACCCCTGAGATCATTTGCCTGCCCATCATCGATGGCTCGCGCGACTATTTCCAATGGATTGATGACTCGGTAAGGCGACGCCGCTGATGAGCCAAGTTCCGCTGGTTGAGTTATCATGGAAATGGAAGGAGTTTGAACTATCAATCCCTGCGACGGGTTGGCGGTTGATCAAACACGCGCACGATGAATCAACCCCAACCGGCGTGATGGCATCGGATCAGAACGAACTCAGAATTCGGAGGTCAAATCCCATGTTTACGTCCCAGCACACCAAGCACACCGCGGCGGCGTGGGTTGCATTGAGCCTTCTCCTCTCTGCTAAGGCCGTTTGTTTCGCTCAGTCCGAAGGAGAGAAGGCTAGCTACGAGACCACGAGTATGACCGTGGTCGTGAAGGAATCCGACAGTGGCCAGCCCATCAGCCATGCGAGTATAACTCTCACTTTCAGCGAGCCGGGCGGCACGATGCGGCTTGGGAAGCCCAAGAAAATAACTTACAACGCCAAGACCGACGCTCAGGGGCGCTGCAAATTCACGGACATCAACAAAGGCGCCATCAATCTTGTGGTCACCGACCGCGAACACCAGACGTACGGCAAAGACCTGGAATTGAACCAGGACAATCAGGTATTTGAGGTCAAGCTGAAAAAGCCTCAGCCACTCGTTTAGAATTTAATGGAGTGTTGAATGTTCGGGGGGAGGCATTTCAATCGCCAAGATTTCGGGTATTGCAAATTTGGTCGAGAATTTTTGTTCGCAGCGATTGCATCAGGTTTGTGCAAAGTGTTAAAACCCGTTACTGCGTTTAACCTTACCGTAAACTAAAGTCGACTTTTCCACAGGGTTTTCAACAAAGCTGAGGAAAACCCTGTACACCGTGTCAGGCTAATCCCTGACGGAGCATCAGGTGTTTCCCTATTAGGCTCCGGGCAGCCAAAGATTCCCCAAGCTCCAATGTTTGACTGGGACCAGCTAGTAACCTCAATCCTTTCAAAGCAATAGCTGTATTGCGACCTTCACTGACCGGGTGGGACCCGTACACCTGGGGGCATCATTCCGGGCGGGCCTGGGGGCCTTTGCGGCGCTGCGAAGTACTGGTCATCCATCCACACCACTGTGCTCTTCTTGATCTCATCCATTGCAGCTTCGCTCTTTTGCTGCCGTAACTTCCGCTCGATCTCCGGCGTTGCGGCTTTCAGATCCAGCGTATTGCGCCCAGTTACCTGGAAGAAGACGAGGGCATTATTGATGTCGAGCGGTTCAGACACCTCACCGTCTTTCAGCGCAAACGCCGCCTTTTCCATATCCGGGCGCATGCCGCCGTGGCGAATCTTGCGGGGCTCAGGTTCAATGATGACCTCGCCGGGCGGAGTCTTATATTCCTCAGCGAGCTTCTTGATGTCGGCGCCCGCGAGAAGCGCCTTGCGGATGGCCTCGGCGCGCGCCATCGCTTCATCGGGGGTAAGCCCCGTGGCCGGTGTGGGCGTAAGCTTGGGTGGCTTATTCACATCGAAGCCAGAAACCTTGACACCCGCGGAGACCAGGCCCGCCAGAACGCTCGGCAAATCCGATTCATCTCCGGAATACTTGAAGGTCGCTTGAACGTCCTGCACGGAGAGCCCGGAAACTTTCGGGTCCTTTTCCAGGTAGCCGCGCACAACCGAATCGCTCGATCCCACCCAGCCCAGCCGCACAGTGGGGAGAGGAGGTGGCGGCGCAGGAGGTGGTGGCACAGGAGTTTCCGGGTTTGGCTTTGGGTTGGGGTTTGGATCTGGAGCCTTCTTGCGCACCACAACCTGCCGGACCATGATTTCCTGATAATCGTCGGCGTGGGTTTTGTAATACTGCTCGATATCCTCCGGAGTCACTTTGGCAAGCTGAGCCATGGCGGTTTGAGCTTCCAATTGTTGTTTTTGGAACGCCAGCTTGCGGGCAAAATCCGGCGTCTGGTCCAGGTGAAGGGCCTGAGCGCGCTTCGAGAGCAATACGCTCAGCTCAAAGTAATCTCCAAACTGCTTTTTCCCTTGCACCGCCAAGGCCTGCTGGGTTTGCGGGGGCAGGCCCTCGATGATCGCATCCATTTGCGCCTTGGTAAATTGTTGGCTGCCGATCTTGAGCACGACCTTCTCGGGAGGTATTGGAGTCTCCACTTTGGGAGGGGTCGGGGCGGTCACGCCGGGAGCGGGAATTGCTCCGGGCGCTGGAGTTGCAGCCGGTGGCGGAGTCGTCGTGGGCGCGGGGCTGGGAGTCGGGCTGGGGTTCTGCCCCGGAGCGGGTTTGGGAGCAGGCGCCGGAGCGGGATTGGCGGCCGGCGTTCCCGCCGTCTGGCTCCAGCCTGCACCACCCATTAAAACTGAAAGAATTAGCGGCAAAAGAAATTTCCAATACTGACGCGCGTGTTTCTGTTCCATAATTCCTGTCCTTAGAATGTAAGAGTTTCTTGCCCGAAGGCTCTCCTATCGTAGCACAACCTCCAGATACGTAGAAGAAGCGCGGCGGCACGTAAAGTGTGCAGGAGCGCGTAGCACGGAGTTATGCAGGCACCAGCACTAATATGCGGTTTTTGCTCGACGACATCGGCACGTCGGCCATCGCTGGAAAGAGCCCAGCGTCTCTGAGGTAACGAGACCCTGCGTTACCCTTTCGGAGAGCCCACGGGATAAAATACGTGCCGTGGCTACCGCCCGACGAATGGCGGGTGTGGACACCCGCGCTACAAACCTTTACCCTTGAT
>JASHTY010000118.1 GCA_030040315.1 Terriglobia bacterium
CGAGCGCAGCGACGTCCGACAATTCATCGTGATTCAGCCTCGCCTGTGGCCCGATGAGTGGCAGCGTGCCATTGGGCATCAGCACGGCTTCCAGGTCGTCCAGGCTTGCGCGCAGCTCATCGGTCAGGAAGGCTGAATCCGCGCCTGGTGCCGAAAGGAGCAGGCATTCCATCAAAGCCTGCGCTCTGGCCAGCAGCGATTGGGGCCAGGGCTCAGAACGCCCTCCGGCCAATGCGCTGGAGAGCAAATCGCGTGCCGCGCCGTAAGCGCGCCGGGCCATCGCTCCTGTGAAAAACCGGCTGGCACACAGAAGCGCGCGACTCGCGGAGAACTGGTCGGCGGGCGAAGGAAGGGAATCGACGTGACCAAGCAGAAATGCGAGTTGTAACGCCAGGCTCTTGGCTGCCAGCGCGCTGAATTCCGCGTCCCATTCACTGCGCGCGAAGTCGGCCGCGAGCATCCAGTTACGCACTCGCCGGGCGAGAACTTGCGGTTGCCACCCCGTGCCGCCGGCGGGGAGATTGGCCGCGATCCAATGCGCAATCAGATAGCGCAGGTGGCGCGCGTACTTTTCCTCGCGCGAGATACGAAACGTACACGCCAGCTCCAACGCGTAATCAAACGCCTGAAGCTCGGCGCGCCACGCCGGGCTTTGCGGCGGCTCCCAGTCGATGTCGGAATCAAAGCTCAGCGTGGAATTGAAGAACGTGAAGCGATTGGCCAGGGTTTGTTCCGTGCGGCCGTAAAGGTCCAGCAGATCGTCGTTCAGCGCGGGAGCGATTTCGCGGACGTGGGGAGAGAAAAAGTTGGGGATCGGCGCGGGCGAAAATCCCGCGGCTGAGATTCCGAGCAGCGAGTCGGCCAGTCGCGGAAACGCGCGAAATGCGCCGCGCGTGGCCGAAATCCTTACCTGAGCCAACGCGCGGCTGAGGCGCCGCTCCAGCCCATCCAGATTGGCGGATCGCGTGCTAATCAACCTCCGTCAGCCAATGGCGCGGCGGCTGCACGCCCTTTTTAAGGAATGCGTCGATCTTGCTTGCATTGTACTTTCTGCCGTGCTCAAAACGGTGAGTGGCTTGCGAACGCAGCAGGACCCCTTTGGAATCCAGAACGAAGAAGTGCGGGTACTCGGGAATCTTGGGGAATTTGGAGAGGAATGCCTCGTTGGGGTTTTCCTTGCTGTAATTCACTTTGACGGTTATGTAGTTTTCGTCGCGAAACTGCTCCAGGTGCGGATGGCTCTGAAAAGTCTGGTCCATAATGTTGCAATAGACGCACCAGTCGCCGCCCACTTCCAAGAGGATTTTCTTGTTGGTTTTGGTCGCGAGAGCGATGGCGGCTGCCAGGTCCTTGGCAGGGTCGCGCGTAACGTCGTAGGTGGAGCCCGTCCCCGCGGACTTCGGTCCAATTGACTTCTTACTGCCGTTTGCGTTGAGGAAATTTGGAACCAACAGAAACACGAATAGTGCCCAAACCAATTTCCGAGCCTCTTGCACGAAAGTGCCTCCTGGGGTAAGCCGTAGCCGCCAACCCCGTTGCCGGAATCCTACCAATCCGCTCTGGCCCGAGGCAAGGAGATTGACGACCGCCCCGAACCGGCTCCATGCTTAGATGCAAACCGGGGGCCGGCGTTGGGGAAATTGCGCTGAGGGTGTACCCCGCGTCGGACGAACGTCGTCTATTCGTGCCACAAGGCCCTGTTGGCCTGACCTCGCGCGACCGCCTCAACTTCACTTGCTGGCGTGCTTATTGCGGAGATGTAATTTATAAGTTACAATCGATCACGTGATCGAAATTCGCCACTATGTCAGCCGGGCGGGAAAAGATATCTTCGATGAGTGGCTCACGGAACTGGCGGACGGGCGCGCCCAGGCAAAAATTGCCGCCCGCATTGACCGCCTAGCGCCGGAAATTTCGGCGACTGCAGGCACTGGCATCAAGGGGTTTGTGAATTGCGAATCGACTGGGGTCCCGGCTACCGGGTTTATTACGCAATGATCGGGAAAGCCTGCGTCCTGCTTTTGTGCGGTGGCGATAAGAGAAAGCAATCGCGGGACATCGAGAAGGTGCTGGGGTATCTCAAGGATTACAAAGAAAGGACTGAAGCCGTATGAAACGAAAGGCCAGCATTTCCCATGACGATGCAATGGTCCGAAGGCTTCGCAATGATTCTGATTTTGCCGCCGAATACCTCCGAGCGGCTCTGGACGAAGAAGATGAGCCCCGGGTCTTGCTGATCGCCTTGCGACGTCTTGCGCAGTCCCGGGGCATCGCCAGGGTCGCCAAGGCCGCCGGAGTCGAGCGGGAGAGTCTGTATCGGGCATTATCGGAGCGTGGTAACCCCCGCCTCTCGACCCTGTTCGCTGTTACCAAAGCCATCGGTCTGCGGCTTACCGTGGAAGCTTCATCGTGACGGAAAGAATATTTCAGGAGTTTTTTCCCCATACCGCTTCGCTGATTTGCGGCTTCCTTGCCCCACATCAAGGTCATCCAAAGCCGGCGGGCTCGGGGGTATATTGGCGGGATTTGTGGTGTGTTGGAGAAAATGCGCCCCAGCTTGGCCTGGGTCGTGAAGAACGAGGGCCTGCAGCGAGATGACTGCGATCAACAGCGGTGCGCTCCTCATTTCTAACTGAGCATTTGGGATATCTATGACCTGCTTCGAGGGCCATCGGGCATGCCCGCGACGGTCGATATCTCCCCGGGATGCTTCTTCTTCTTTTTCTTTTTCTTCTTGTGGTCCAGTTGCTGATGGTTCGCCAGGCTTGTGCTGTCCGGTTGGGCCAGGATCGGCGCGGCAAACGAGAGAACGAACACGAACGCGAAGAGGAGAGAAATCAACTTTTTCATGGGCACATTTACCTTTCATTAAGAGGGGTAGCTTGCCCTGACGTTTGAATCTTACCATACCTGCGCGACGTTCCGAATCGAACACAATGCCAGGTAGTGGAGCAGTTTGGTCCTTGTAGCGGCGATCCCGCCCAGGCGGGTCGACACTACAGCCAATTGCACCACTACAGAATGCCGCGGCACGGCCGTTTGCGCAGACGCGGACAACCACGGCCGTGGATCGCGGTACGAGTACCATTTTTATTTGAATCCGACCCGTCCTTCAAGCATCCATTCTATTGACACAGCCGCGACGACGAGAGTCGAACGGACCTGCGGGGCATGAATTGAGCCTGTGTCTTCGGTTGGAATCATACCAGCGCAATCAGAGTAACTTCATCAGAGGAGGAAATTATGCCGCTTCCATCGGACGAGAGGATCGTTAAGCTTGCCAACGATTTGGTCGCGCAACTCGACACATTATTCGGACTGCATCCGGGTTTCCGGCCGGCGCACGCGAAGGGCGTGATGCTGACGGGGACTTTCACTCCCACACACGAGGCTGCTTCTCTTACCCGCGCGCCGCACGCCACTCACGCATCCACTCCGGTCATCGCGCGATTTTCAGACGGTACGGGGGTTCCGACGATTCCCGACAACGATCCGAACGCCAGTCCTCGCGGGCTTGCCATACGTTTCCAGCTCGGCGAGCACGTCCACACGGACATTGTGAGCCAATCGACCGACGGCTTTCCCACGCGCAACGGTCAGGAGTTCTTAGAGTTCCTGCGGGCCATTGCTGCCGGCGACCCTTCGTCGTTCCTGGCGGGCCATCCGGCCGCTCTGGCGTTTGTTCAAACCCCCAAGCCCAGCCCTGCCAGCTTCGCCACGGAAGCTTATTTCAGCGTAACGGCCTTTCGGTTTGTCAATGCGAAGGGTGAAGCGCGTTTCGGGCGGTATCGAATCGTGCCCGGTGCCGGACTGGAGTTCCTTGACGACGCCACGGCCAAAGCGCGCGATCCCCATTACCTTTTTGACGAGCTGGCGAGCCGCATCGCCGCCGGTCCCGTGCGTTTTGACCTTCAGGTGCAGGTGGCAAATTCCGGCGACGTTGTTGATGACGCCACAATACACTGGCCTGCCGACCGGCCGATTGTTAATTTCGGGTCGATGAATCTCACAGCATTCGCTCCCGATGACGACTCCCATCGCCGCATCATCTTTGATCCTATTCCCCGGGTTGATGGAATCGAACCTTCCGGTGACCCACTGCTGGAGCTGCGCGCGGCCGTTTATCTGCTGACGGGACGCCGGCGCCGCCAGGCAGGGCAGGCTCATGCGTGAAGCTCGGCGGCGGAAGCTTGACCAAATCACCGCATTCGCGGCAAAGATGAAACGGCTGGAGAAATTTGCCGCGACACGTTTTCCGTTGGTTCGGGAGCCATGACATCCAGGAATCATTCCGATCTCCGTCGCTGCCACTGGGCGACGAATGACCTGGCCACTCGATATCACGATGAAGAGTGGGGCAAACCCCTGCACGAAGAAAATCGCCTGTTTGAGTTTCTGATTCTGGAGGGCGCGCAGGCGGGCCTGAGCTGGGACACCATCCTGAAAAAGCGCGAGAACTACCGCTCGGCGTTTCGCCGCTTCGACCCCGCCGCGGTTTCCCGTTTCGGCCGGAAGGAAGTCCGCGAGCTACT
>JASHTY010000119.1 GCA_030040315.1 Terriglobia bacterium
ATGTAGCCGCCCGCCGCCTGCGCGGACAGCCACTCTCGAACGTAGCGCTCGTCAGTCCCGGTGCGTTCCGCGAGTTCGCCGCTCGTCATCGCGCCCGTGGCAAGCGCCTTGTACAAGCCCAATTTCTCTCCGATAACCACCATCCCGGCGTTAACCGCAGCTCCCAGGTCGGTTACAAATTGCCCGATAAAAGCATGCAATTTGTCCATATTCAGGGCATGTTGCTCTGCTGACATAGTCCTTCCTCCTTGGTAGAGACGCCTCCAAACCTTCGGCTCGATCAGGTGCAGATTGTGTACCGGAAAAGGAAGCCGACCTGTGCGCTCCCACTCGGCGGTGATTCTGCTCCCTGCAGCCTGGGAAGTCAAGGGCCGATTGCCCCCGTCAAGCTGCGATGGTACAATCCTGCCCATTGGTTTTGAGCCCCTCGTTGAATTGACTGATCCAAGTGCCCTCAGAGAAATGGTGAAGATGCCGGAAAGCCGGCGAGGAGGCCCGCAATGTTTCTGACCCCCAAAACAATATGTCTGACCGTGGTGTTGACTCTGGGCGGGGCCCTGACTGCTCACGCACAGATCTTAAAAATCACAGATGTTTCTCCCGATCAATCGACCTTCAGCTATGCCGTACCGGCGCTTTCCACTCCCGCCGGACGCATGAAGAGTCTGGTGATTGATCCGAACAACGACGCAATTCTCTACGCGGGCGCGGAATTTTCCGGCGTGTGGAAATCGACCACGGGGTTCAAGTCAGGTGGTCCCAATTTTGGAGCCGACGACGCAACCAAGATGACCTGGTTCCAATCCAGCAATGGGCTGAGAAATGGTCTGACTCAAAATCAATATTCCCTGGCTGTTGATCCATCCGTCACCGGAGCCGACAGCGATGGTCATAAGTATTCCAAACGCCTGCTCTACGCAAGCAGCAGTGACGATGGCCGCCCAGGAAGGCCTTACGGAGGTCTCTGGGTCTCCACCGATGCCGCCGGAAATTGGACCCAGGTGGCCCTTTGCGGCCCTGATAAAGATGACATCAGCAGCGTAATTTTTTCGGGTGGTCAACCTTTCGTTGATACCCAGTGCGGCATCTGGACAACCACAAGCGCTGACTTGACTTCCTCCTGGAGTCAACTGAAAACCTTGCCGATTGTGCTCGGCGGCGCGTTCATGGTCGACGGCGGTGGTGGAACGTTTTTCGCTTGCATGGGCACCTGGTTGTTCCCTGCGTCAAATGCCGGCGAGAAGTGGGGCCTGGGCGTTACGCTGCCCGGCAAATGCCTGGCCCTGGCCGCGGTGCCCAATGCCGGCAAGGCGTCCGACCAAGTGCTGGTGGTTCGCAGCGACACGACGACTGAGCAGGAGGTAACGTTGGTTGACTTCGGGAAGTCTCCGCCCACCATGAAGGATTTGGGATTCGGCGCGGTCGCCAATAACAACGGCGGTTCAGGAGCGCCGGCGATTGCTGCTGCGCTGCGAATTCCTGGTGTTCCAATTCCTTCGCCTACCCCGGGATTTAACTACGACGTCTATGCTGCCGATAGCTGTGCCTGGTTCGAATACAATCCCATTCCCATCCCCAAGGTTACCCCCGCCTGGCAAATGGTGGCTGAGCAATCCTCGGATCAATGCCATGGCGATACCACCAAGATTCACGCGGACACCTGGGCCATGGTTTTTCCTTCCTGGTATAACACGTTCCTGGGTGCTTGCGCCGCATACGCTGCCACAGACGGAGGTGTCTTTTTTACTGGCGGAATGGCATCGCTTGCCCCTGGATTTTTGCCCAATTGTGCCACCGTCACTTGGTATCCGGCCCAGGGAGGACTCCATGCGCTGGAAAACCAGCGGATGAGCGTGATCACTCAGGGCTCATTGCCGTATGCTTCTTCATTTCCGCTGGCCATCTATATGCCGACCGGAGATAACGATGTATTCGTGAGCCATCTGGCGAATTGCAACACCGCGAGCGGCCATTCCGGGAGTTGCAGCTTTCTGCCCACGGCCTGGCAAAACCTGAACGCCAGCGGCGGGCATGCACTGGGTGACGCCGGCCTGGTTGTGGAGGATCCCTATCATCCGCAACAGGTACTCGAGGTGCGCAATGGGCATTATGTGGTGGTTGATGATCCACCCCTGCCCGCGGGGCCATCCACGACTGCCGGAACATACACGGAAATCTACGAACCGTCCCCGCCCTTGCCGACGGGCGCGCAGCTTGATGCCGGAACCGGGTCGGGCGGCATCACGGAGATATACACCCTTCCCGGTGAAACCCCCGGCATTCCAACGGACTATCTAGCGGTTCAGGATGACTCTCCGCAGGTGTGGGAATCGAGCCCGCCTGCAGGCTGCGATGCCACCAAGCACGATCATATTCTGCGCAACACCAGTGGCACTCCACCCGTTGCCACTTCCTGGTCGGATCTTTCCGATTTCTTTCTGGCTTGCGACGTTGTGAAGGTTCAGCCCTCTGGCGGACACCTGAATCCCATCGTGTACGCGATGACCAACCTCGCCAATGACTCAAGCCTGCCCAAGATCAGCTACCCTCCGCCGGAATCCGGGCAAACTTACGGACCTCAGCAGATATACCGTGGCGTGGTCGTCTCCCTGAATGATGTGCCGGGAACAGGCAAGATCAAGAACTGGGTTTCAGTAATGGGTTCCGGAAGTGCTCAGCTCAAAGAGGCGGAGGAATTCTTCGTGAATCCTTACGATGCGAGTGAGATCTATGCCCTCGATTTGCAGGATAAGGTGATCATGCACACTACAAACGGCGGAGCGTCCTGGGCGGAGGACAATACCCTGACCGACCTCGCCACCAACCACGGGGAGTATGACCTGGGTTGTTACAGCAGCGTGGGCCGTCCGGTGGAGTCGGCCAGTGACCCGTTCACCAACGTCTGCTCGCTTGGATATGTGGCGTTTGACCCGTTCTGGCCGCAGGCCCGCGCGGCGGCCATGCTTTACGGAGGCATCGCCTTCTCGCGTGATTCCGGCGCGCACTGGATTCCCCTAAACGTCAACGACAACAACCATTTTCTGAGCAACAACCTCACCACCGGCGTGAATTCCGTCTTCATCGATGCCGAAACGCAAATTCCCGGCTTGCCCGCGAACAACCAGACCCTCTACGCCGGATTGCATGGCTATCGGCTCCTGCGCATTGAAGCTCCGTTCCGAAGCCTGGAAGCTGTGAACTTTGCGTTTGACCCCTTCGGCACCCCCTGCGCCTCCAAACCCCTGGGAAGTGAGAAAGCCAGCCAGTGCATTTCCGTGGTTATTCCGACGCTCGGCCAGACGATCGAGCTTTATAAGGACCAGAGCGGATCCTTTGACGGTACAGCGTTGTTTGACCTCTCCACGCTCTCGACCTCCACACTCACCTACTACTTCATGGTGAATGGATCGAACACTGCCAACGCCACTTACACCCTGACCAGCGCGGATAAGACGAATGGCGTGGCAACGGTCCCCGCCGGAGGACTGACCCTCTCGCCGGTGCATATATTGACCCCGCACTAGCCCCCGGAACCATCGCCGATTGTCGGCGCCTGGGAATTGCAAGGATTGCCGCATTCGTGTTCCCCGATTGACCGGGTCCTGATTGTAAGATCCAAAGAAATTCTTGCGGCGGATTAGACTTCCGATCGCTTACGATGGTCGCCGCGACAAGATCCCGGCCCGCACAGTCCGCGATGCGCGCTGGAGAGTGCACGCTAACGACTACGTGAGTAATTGAAAGTAATCCCGCTACATGAAAACTTTGCGAAGCGTGCGGTCTAAACCAACCCGAGTAGATTGACGGCACGCAGTTTGAGCAGTGTTCCGCCTCCTCAAATCGATGCGCCCGGGGGCGTTTGACAGGCTCATGACGCATCGATAGTTTGGGCAGTGACGCAGACCGTAGGTGTGGCCCAATTCGTTGAGCAATTATTTCAGCAGGTGTTCCGCGAGCAGGCCAGGGTGGGGCGGCAGGCCGTAGAATTCCTATCGAATGGAGTATAGTAGCTCTGCATGGGTCTGAGGGGCCTTACGTGCGAACTGTGGCGTGCAGTGAAGCATTTCCCGGGCGATTGAAGGCGACGGGTTGTCTAATCGCATTCGCGCTGTGCGTCTGTATGTCGCGCGCCGCTTCGGCCGGCGCGGATTCCACACCTGATCCTCTCACATTAATGAAGCAACTGAACAGCGTCACACTGGATCCCTCGCGGGTCTACGTGATTCGCGACTGCCACTTGACGCGTTCAAGGCTGAACCTGTATTTCAACCGGGGCTTCGTGGCGTTTATGAGGCCAGTCGAGGGCCGGATTACGGGGGCGGTATTCTGGGGCGAGGGCGAGGTTTTGATAAACCCTCCCGACGGACCGGAGAAGCGCAACCTGGCGCAGTTCACGCATTCGCCGGTGCTTGAGGAGAAAATCGAATCTGCCTACCTGCGGTTCAGCGACAAGACTGCGGAAGAGTTACAAGGGGCGTCGCGCCCGCCGGACCCCGACGATCTCGAGCAACCGAACCCTTTCACGACGGAGTGGGTGGCCGTCGCGCAGCGGCCAAATCTGGAAACTTCTGTCCGCATCCTCAAGGACCTGATCGGCGACAACAGCCATCCTTATTTCTACGCGAGGGTGAGAGGACAGGACCTGGGAGTGTTTGATCTTGAAGACGACGAGCGGCAGGCTGAGCCCTTCACCGTCAGCGCCACTCGCATGGTTGATTCACAGGAATTCGAGGACGTCTGGTGTTCCTTCCCGACCGCGGACTCGCCTGCGGGTTCCCCCTCAGAATTAAACGAAGCGGCCGTTGATCCGCTGCGCGGCCGCCCCAAGGCCTTGTCCTACACGCTTGATGTGCGCATTCAACCAGACCACAGCCTGGAAGGGCAAGCAGAGATCCAGCTCGAATCGCAGTCGGCAAACGATCGCGTGATTACGTTCGCACTGTCCCGCTGGCTTGATGTCACGGGCGTGCAAGATGAGAGTGGAACCAGCATTCCCGTTATCGCCGGCCAGCCGCTGGACAGCTCCCGCGCCGAGCCACGGCCTTACAATCACGTCGACGTCGTGCTGCCCCACCCCCACCCGCCGGGCGAGCGCTTCCGCTTGACCTGGCACTATCGCGGCAACGTCATCGCCGACGAAGGGAACGGGGTGCTCTTCGTGGGCGCACGCGGAAGCTGGTATCCGCATATCGACATCGGACTTCCCAGCCAGTATTCGATGACCTTTCACTATCCCCGGAAGCTGGTGCTGGTGGCCACCGGTGCGCGGCTGGAGGAAAGGACATCCGGCGAATGGACAGAAAGCCGCTGGCAATCCGACGGCGTCTTCCGCGTTTCGGGGTTCAACCTGGGCGCCTACAGTTCGGCCGAACGCCATGCGGGCAAGACGGACGTGATGGTCTACGCGACGCCGGAAGCGGAAAGCTCGCTGACCAAGCGCAATGAACCCGTCGACACGGGGCCGCTGGTCATTACCGGACCTAGTGTGAAAGTGATTCCTCCGTCACAATCAAATCCAATGCCGCTTGCACCGTCCGCGTCGCTGGGCCGCGTTGCTGACGTCGCCTCGCAGGCGGTGCAATACTATTCCACGCTTTTTGGGCCTTACCCGTATCCCCGACTGTCGATCTCGCAGGCACCCGTGAGTTTCGGCCAAGGATGGCCGGAGCTGGTGTATCTTCCCACGCTCTCATTCCTGCCCGCGAGCGAACGGTGGGAGCTTGGGACCATGAAGGGCGCCGGCGATCCGCTTGGGCCTCTGGTGATCGCCCACGAAATCGCCCACCAGTGGTGGGGAAACCTGCTGGGCTGGCGGACGTATCATGATCAGTGGTTGTCCGAGGGCCTTGCGAGCTATGCTGCGGCTCTATTCATGGCTCAAGGCAAGGACGGCCGCCACCAACTCGACAGTCTGCTGCACAGTTACCAGGAGGATTTGCTGGCCAAAACCGCCCAGGGCGCAACCGTGGAATCGGGCGGGCCCATCTGGCTTGGTTACCGCCTTAACAGCTCGCTTGACCCACAGGGCTACACCAACATCGTCTACAAGAAGGCCTGCTGGGTTCTTCACATGCTGAGGTATCTTCTGACCGACCCGGCGACAGGTTCTGATGCGCGCTTCTTCAGAATGCTGCGCGACTTCGCCAGTCATTACCAGGGAGAATCCGTTACGACCGAAGACTTCACCCGTTTCGCGGACAAGTACATGACCGTGCAGAGCGATGTAGAACACAATCACCACCTGGATTGGTTCTTCAATGAGTGGGTGTACGGCACAGGAATCCCCACCTACAACTTAAAGACGGACATCAACCCTCTTCCCAACGGTCAGTATGTTGTGCAGGGAACGATTGAGCAGGTCGGCGTGCCGGACGATTTTGAGATGCCGATTCGCCTGGAGGCGGTCTATCTTCGCGACCGGCGAGCCACACTCGGTCAGGTGGTTGTGGGCGCAAGCGGGGCGCGGTTCAAGTTCACTGTGCCGCGAAAGCCCGAGCGCGTGATGATCGATGAGGAAAACTTGCTGGCCCGAGTGCACTGACCGGTCTTGCCGCAGTGGACTGTTCGGCTCGCTTATCCCGGCGGCCAGTGGAACGCGCGGCCGCCCAGCACGTGCACGTGCAGATGGAAAACGGATTGGCCCGCGCCCGCGCCGTTATTGATCACGGTGCGAAATCCCGACGATTCCATTCCGCGCTCATGCGCCAGCCTGGCTGCGATCACGTGAAGATGGCCGAGCAGCGCTGCGTCTTCGGCACTCGCGTCGCTGAGCGCCACCAGGTGCTTGCGGGGAATCACCAGCAGGTGAACCGGGGCCTGCGGGTGAATGTCCTGAATCGCCACCGCGTGCTCGTCCTCGTGAACGATTTGTGCGGGAATCTTGCATTCGATGATCTTGCAGAATAGGCAGTCCATATCAGTTCGTCCTGACGACAAAAGTCTGCGAGGCCAGATTTGCGGTGCGAAGTTGATTAGCCAGCTCCTGCGCCGCAGCCTCGGAATTCTCACGCCCAACGCGCACGCGATAGAACAACCCATCCCCGCGGTCGAAGCCCAGAATATCCACCGGGCCATAGCCAGCCCCTATCGAAGACTTTAAGCGGCTGGCATTAGACGGATCGCGAAAGGCGCCGACTTGAACCGCGAAGACCGGCATTTCGGGGATTTCGCCGAGCCCAAGAATTTCCAGGCGCACTTTTGCGACACCGGGCCCGAGCATGCCCATGGCGTCCGCGGCGGCTTTGGAAAGATCAATGATGCGGCCTTCCACAAACGGCCCGCGATCGTTGATCCTCACGACCACATCCCGGCCGTTGTCCAGATCGTGAACGCGCACTTGCGTGCCAAACGGCAGAGTCCGGTGCGCGGCGGTCATCTTGTACATATCATAGATCTCCCCACTCGCCGCGCGACGCCCATGATAAGGGATTCCGTACCATGACGCGATACCCTCTTCGCCCTGAATGATGGGCGCGGCCGGCGCCGAAGGAGCGCGCGG
>JASHTY010000010.1 GCA_030040315.1 Terriglobia bacterium
GACTTCGCCGTTCCTCTGCCGGCCATCGTCACGGCGGAAATGTTGGGAATGCCCACCAGTGACTACGTTCAACTTAAAGAGTGGACGGAGGTTTTCGCAGAAATACTTGGAAACTTTCAGCATAACCCCGGGGGCGCCGCCCAGGTGATCAAAAGCCTGGAGGACATGACGGAGTATTTCCGCGCCGCCATCGCTGAGTTCAAAGTTCATCCGCGGGAGGGTGTCGTTCACTCATTGATGACAGCGGAAGTGAATGGCGACCGCTTTACAGAAGAGGAAGTCATCGCCAACACCATCATCGTTATGGCCGGGGGCCAGGAAACCACCACCAACCTAATTGCCACTGGCCTGCTGACGCTTCTTCTGCACCCCGATCAAATGTCGCGGCTAAAATCCGATTCCAGCCTGCTGCCTTCCGCCGTCGAGGAGTTACTGCGTTTTGAGCCGCCCGTGCTGCAAACGGCACGACTGGCTCCGGCCGATGCAGAACTAGGCGGCAAGAGAATCGGTAAACGACAGGCTGTGATTGCCGTGATGGCTGCCGCCAACCGCGACCCGGAAAGGTTCCACAATCCAAACTGCCTTGACCTGGGGCGGCAGGACAACCGCCACCTGGCTTTCGGATGGGCGGCGCACTTTTGCTTTGGCGCGGCATTGGCGAGAATCGAAGGGCAGATCGCGTTTGAGACACTGCTTCGGCGGCTGCCGGAGTTGGCCCTTGATCGAGGTCCGCTTGCCTGGCGCAACAATCAGGGATTACGCGGCCTAGAGGCATTACCCGAAGCTTTTCGGCCTGTGTAAGAACTGATCTTTAACGATAGCGTGAGATTCACGACTCACTCGGCGCTCGGCACGCGCAAATACTTTCCGCTCCTCTTTTCTACATGATACTTTAATCCCCTCATGAAGCGCATTAACGCCGCGGAACTCGAAATCTTCAAGAATCTTTTCCACTCCACAGCCGAAGAGATGGGGGCGGCTTTGCGGCGGTCGGCCTTCTCCCCAAATATCAAGGAGCGGCGGGATTATTCCTGCGCGGTGTTTGACGGACTGGGCCGTGTGGTCGCCATGGGTGATCACATGCCGGTGCATCTGGGTTCAATGCCCATGTCGGTGGCTGCGGCATTGAACGCGCTCAAACTCGGGCCGGGTGATATCGCCATGCTCAACGACCCTTATGCCGGTGGGACGCATTTGCCGGATATCACTTTGGTGATGCCTGTGTGGGATCGCGGAAACGGGAAACGGGATTCACGGAATAACCCCAGCTTTTACGTCGCCAATCGCGCGCATCATGCGGATGTGGGTGGGGCGGAGCCGGCTTCCATGGGCATCAGCAGGGAAATTTATCAGGAAGGATTTCGCATCCCTCCCGTGGCTTTGGCCCGCGGAGGAGAAATCCAACCCGACGTTTTCGCTTTGCTTCTTTCAAACGTGCGAACACCTCGCGAGCGCGAGGGCGATTTGATGGCGCAGGTGGCTGCCTGCCGATTGGGAGAGCGACGCCTTCAGGACTTGCTGCTCAAATACGGGGCTTCGCAAACCCGCTTCTATCTTGGCGCGCTGCAGTCCTACTCTGCGCGGCTGATGCGGGAGGCGCTGTCAGAGATTCCCGCCGACACCTACACAGCAGAAGACTATCTTGACGATGACGGAATTACCTCCGATCCTGTTCGCTTGCGCGTTAGCATTCGGATTCGTGCCGGCAAGGCAAACGTGGATTTCGCAGGCAGCTCCCCGCAGCGCGCAGGGTGCGTGAATGCCGTGTTTGCCATCACCTATTCTGCCGTGTTTTATGTCTTTCGGTGCCTGCTCGGCGAGGATGTCCCAGCTTGCGCGGGTTTGATGAAACCTATTACGGTGATGGCTCCGGAACGGACCGTGGTCAATGCACATGCTCCGGCGGCCGTGGCAGCGGGAAACGTTGAAACCTCGCAACGCATCGTGGACGTATTGCTGCGCGCACTCGCTAAGGCGCTTCCCGGACGCATTCCTGCGGCAAGCTCCGGAACGATGAACAACCTTTCATTCGGCGGCATCAATCCGCGCACCGGCGAACCCTTCGCCTACTATGAAACCATTGCCGGCGGGATGGGAGCGCGCCCCGCTTCCGATGGCCTGAGCGGCACGCACACGCATATGACCAATTCGCTTAATACTCCTATTGAAGCGTTTGAGTCCGCATACCCGGTGCGCGTGCGAAGGTATTCGCTGCGACGCGGGTCGGGTGGGAATGGCAAGTTTCGAGGCGGTGAGGGCATCGTGCGCGAGATTGAGTTTCTAACTGAGGTGCGGGGAAACATCCTCTCCGACCGGCGCAGGTTTGGGCCATACGGCTTGTCCGGCGGGGATCCCGGGCGGCCGGGCGCAAACCAATTGACCGTGCAGGAGCGTGCGCGCAAGTTGCCCGGGAAGGCAAGCTTTACCGCTTTGCGCGGGAGCGTTCTCAGAATCGAGTCGCCGGGGGGCGGAGGCTGGGGCCGGAGCTGAATATGAAGCTGGAAGACCGTGCCCTG
>JASHTY010000120.1 GCA_030040315.1 Terriglobia bacterium
TGAGCACGTGCTGGCCACGCAATGCCTGGTGCAGTTCAAGTCGAAAACCATGCTGGTGCAGGTTGACGGCCGCCGCGCGCCCGGCGTGACCGCCAAGGACATCATTCTAGCCATCATCGGCAAAATCGGAATCTCCGGCGGCAACGGCCACGTGGTGGAGTTCGCCGGCGAGGCGATTCGCTCCCTCTCCATGGAAGGCCGCATGACGGTGTGCAACATGTCGATTGAAGGGGGAGCGCGCGCCGGAATGGTGGCGCCCGACGAAGCGACCTACGCCTACATGGAAGGCCGGCCATTCGTTCCGCGCGGCAAGGATTTTACCGTTGCAGTCGATCATTGGAAGACTCTGGTGACCGATCCCGGCGCCAAGTACGACAAAACTGTCACGCTGAACGCGGCTGAAATCGCACCGCAAGTTACCTGGGGAACGAATCCCGGCATGGTGACGGACGTGACCAGCAAAGTTCCCGATCCGAACTCGTTCACCGACCCCGTCGATCGCCAGGCCGCCACGCGCGCGCTGGAATACATGGCGCTCAAGCCCGGCACGCGCATTCAGGATATCGCTCTTGACCGGATTTTTATCGGCTCCTGCACCAACTCGCGCCTGGAAGACCTGCGCCTTGCGGCGCGCGTGGTGGCGGGCAAGCGCGTCGCCAAATCACTGAAGGAAGCGCTGGTGGTGCCCGGCTCGATGCAGGTAAAGGCCGCGGCGGAAAAGGAAGGTCTGGACAAAATCTTTCGCGACGCCGGGTTCGAGTGGCGCGATGCCGGTTGCAGCATGTGCATCGCCATGAATCCCGATGTGCTGCTGCCGGGCGAGCGCAGCGCATCAACCTCCAATCGCAACTTCGAAGGCCGCCAGGGCAAAGGCAGCCGCACGCACCTGGTCAGCCCCATGATGGCCGCCGCCGCGGCGATTGAAGGGCACTTTGTGGACATTCGGAAGTGGGGTAGCGTGCTAGGGTAAAGGGCAAATGAGAAGGGACGGAATCTATGCAACCTTTCACTAAACACACCGGCCTGGTCGCGCCGCTTGACCGCGTGAACGTTGACACGGACCAGATGGTGCCGAAGCAATTCCTGAAGTGGCTGAGGCGCGAGGGTTATGGGCGCGTGTTGTTTTTCGACTGGCGCTACAAGGACGATGGCGAGACCCCCAACCCGGATTTTATTTTGAACGCGCCGCGCTACCAGGGCGCTTCCGTGCTCGTGGCGCGCGCCAACTTCGGCTGCGGCTCCAGCCGCGAGCACGCCCCGTGGGCCATTCTCGATTACGGCTTCCACGCGATTCTCGCGCCGAGCTTTGCCGACATCTTCTACAACAACTGCTTTAAGAACGGAATCCTGCCGGTCACCCTGAGCGATGCGCAGATTGACGAAGTATTTCGCCGCGTAACAGCGACCGAGGGCTATCGCCTGGCGGTCGATCTTGAGTCACAAACTGTGACCGACGGAACGGGGCTGCGCTACGAATTTACCGTGGACCCCTTCCGCCGCGAGTGCCTGCTGAACGGCTGGGACGATATCGGCCTCACGATGCGCGTCGCCGGGCGGATTGATGATTACGAAAAATCCCATCACCCCACGGCGCCGCAGTTCGGGCCCGTTGACGCGCTCCCTGCCGCAAGCAGGTCATTGTAGCGGCGGTCTATCGACCGCCGTGGCACGGCCATCCTGGCCGTGCGCATGGGCTGGAAGCCCATGCCACACCAACACGATGCCCGCGCGACGCTCCTAGCGCGCCGCTGCAACGAATGACGGCACTCAGATGCTCTTAGTCTCCCAGCGTAAATGTCACATCAATTTCCGTGAGCACATCCACCGGCTCGGAGTTCAGCAGAGTCGGTTGGTAGCGCCAGGTCTTCACGGCGTCCAGCGCAGCCTGACTGAGCAGCGGGTGCCCGCTCAGGACCTTCAAATTCTGGATCGTTCCATCCTGCCCGATGATAGCTTGCAGGACCACGGTCCCCTGAACGCGCGCCATTTTGGCCAACGCGGGATATTCCGGACGTGGCTGATAAATGGCTCGCGCGGCGATCGCGTCTCCGCCCACACGATAGGGCTGCTTCTTTGCGGCCGGGTGAACGACGGGCAGCGGTGGCGGTGTTGATGTTTTCCACGGCATCGCTCCGATCACGTCGCCATTGCCCGATCCGATTCCGGGGATTGCTCCTGGCACGTACGGACCCGGAGGGCCGAAATCAATTTGCGGCGGTTCCGGTTTGTCCACAATCGTGGCGACGATGGTAGGAATGACGGGCGGCGCGACAAGAGGGTTCAGCACTGCATCGTGCGGGGCGGTCGTGGGCCGAATCGGTTGTACTGCCGGCGGCGGACCCGACTGCACGACGGGACAATGCGGTGTCACCATTGTCGGCAGCGCCTGCGTGTAGATCAAGGGAACGAGAGCCAGCGCGCCCACAACCGTTGCTTCTGCAAGATATGCCAGCGGGATAGCGGCCCGCTTCCAGTCGCCGGTCTTCAGCGCGCAGCGGACGAGGTAGCTCAAAAGTCCCGGCAGGTTCAGCAGCAACGTGACAACAAACCACGCACCGGCATGCAGGTGGTGCTGGCGCGCGTCGGACAAGACGTAAGCCAGCATCAGCGCGTCAAGGGCTGCAGCGCAAGCGATCACTCCCGGCGCGATGAGCAGCGCCTTTGCGCCCGACGGCGCCAACATCTTGGGCAAAAGATAAAAGCCAAGCCCGAAGACCAGCGCGCCCGTGAGAAACGAAATCAGGTAGTGGGTCCGGCAGAGAACGGCAACGCACCGGGGCGAAGAATCCAGAAGCGTCTCCTCAAACATGGCTGCACCTCCGTCAAGATGTAGGGGACAGGTGAAAGAAAAGAGGCATCTTACAGTTCCCTGTTCCCTAATCCCTGTTCCCTCCAAGGGCCAGCCGAGGAGCGCTCCAGCGACCGCTTGTCCTTTCCTCCTATTCGACACCACGGGGTTCGCGAATGTTCCGGAAATTTTCGCCGGTCGTGTCACCGGCTGCTTCGATGGCAGGCGCGCGGGTCCCTTGCTATAATGCCGCGATCATGGCAGGCAACAGCAGCTCACGCGTTCTGGAATCCGTGTCGGACACAGCCTTGCTCGTGGCGCATCACCGTGCCATGGAGTCCGCGCGGCCCGATGCGCTGTTTCAAGATCCCTACGCTCAACGACTGGCTGGCGAACGCGGGGAGGAGATCGCGCGCCGCCTGCGGTGGGGCAAGCGCATGGCGTGGAGCACCGTCACGCGTACGGTGCTGATTGACGAGGTCGTATTAAGGCTGGTGGCCGAGGGCGTGGATACGGTGCTCAATCTTGCTGCCGGGCTTGACTCGCGGCCTTACCGGCTGGCTCTGCCCCCTTCGCTGCGCTGGGTGGAAATGGATTTGCCCGCCATGACGGCGGCAAAAACTGAGCTGATGAAGAATGAAAAACCGCGCTGCCAGCTCGAGCGTGTCAGCGTGGATCTTGCCAGTCCCTCGGAACGCGCCCGCGCGCTTTCCGAACAGTCACCGAAAATGCGGAAAGCGTTGGCGATTTCCGAAGGCCTGCTGATTTATCTGAACGATGCAATCGTCGCGGAACTGGCACGCGACCTGCACGGAACGCAACCCATTCAATTCTGGCTTTGCGACATTGCCACACCGCTTATTGTGAAACGAATGCAGAAATGGTGGGGCAGGCACATGAAGGCCGCGAACACCCAGATGCAGTTTGCTCCGCCCAATGGAACAAGGTTTTTCGAGCCCATGGGGTGGCGCGAAAAAGAATTTCACGCACTCTTCGATAGCTCCATGCGCATCAACCGCCCCATGCCCTTCGCCTGGATCTACAAAGTGCAGTTCAAACTCTTCCCCAAGTACACACAAAAACAAGCGGTCAAATGGCGCGCCGGCGTGGCGCTGCTGGAACGCATCTGACAGCCATTCTCGATTCTGGGTTGATTCAGATTCCCCAGGCGGGCGCTATGCAGGCTGTCTTGAGCCCCATCGCGCGAGGGTGCTAAGCTCTTTGCATGGCAAGCCCCGGTCGTCCAGAACCAGCAACCCCCGCGGCGGTGGAGCGGTATCGCGCTTTGCTTGAGGTGTCTGAATCCATCTCATCGCACCGCGACTTTCCCGACCTGTTTCGTTCGCTGGCGGAGCTCCTCCATCATCTGGTCCCATTCGACTTCATCTGTCTCACCTTTCCAGACCCGGCGCGCGGCATCGTCAAAGTGCAAGTCTTGGAAGGGTCCCTCACGACGCGCATTCAGCCCGGCGTGGAAATCCCCATGCAAGAAAGCGTGCGCCAACTGGTGTGGGAAAACCAGCAACCACTGGTGGTCTCAAACCTTGAGGACGATCCGCGATTCCCAATCGCCAGCGATTTGTTGAGGCAGGACGACGTGAAATCGCTCTGCGTGCTGCCCCTCACCACCGCCCGCCGGCGCGTGGGTGCCATGGCGCTCGCTTCCCTCGAAACAAGCGCCTACGAAGCAGCCGACCTCGAATTCCTCCATCATGTGGCGGCCCAGGTGGCATTGGCGGTGGAAAACGCGCTGAACTCGCAAAGTGCGCAGGTCTACCAGCAGGAGCTGGCGCGCGAACGTGACCGCCTGCGCCTGCTTTTGGAAGTGAACAACGCGCTGGTCTCAACGCTTGACCTTCACCAATTGTTGAAAGCAATTTCCGCCTGCCTGCGGCGCGTGATGAATCACGATTACGCCAGCTTGGCACTTTACGAAGCCGCTGCGCAACAGCTTCGCCTGCACGCGCTCGATTTTCCCCGCGGCAAAGGGCTACTCCAGGAGGAAATGGTCTTCCCCATTGACGGCACGCCTTCCGGCCAGGTCATCGTCACGCGCCAACCTCTGATTATTACCGGCGCAGAATTGGACCGCTACAAAGCAGCGGTCAGCCAACTGGTCATTGCCGAGGGTCTGCGGTCTGCTTGCATCGTTCCGCTCATCACGGCCAATCGCGCGATCGGCACCCTGGGCCTTTCCAGCCTTCGCCCCGGCTCCTTCACCCAGGAGGATGCGGACCTGCTGATGCGCGTGGCCAATCAAGTGGCCATCTCCATTGAAAATGCGCTCGCCTATCAAGAAATTGCCGAGCTGAAGAACCAGCTTGCCGACGAAAAGCTTTATCTGGAAGAGGAAATCCGCACCGAGTACACCTTTGAGGAAATCGTGGGTGAAAGCCCCGCCCTCAGGCGTGTGCTGAGCCAGGTGGAAACCGTGGCGCCCACCGATTCCAGCGTGCTCATTCTGGGAGAAACCGGCACGGGCAAGGAAGTCATCGCGCGAGCCATTCACGACCACAGCCCCCGCCGCGAACGGACGTTCGTAAAGGTTAATTGCGCCGCCATCCCCACGGGCCTTCTGGAAAGCGAGCTCTTCGGCCATGAGAAAGGCGCATTCACAGGCGCGATCGCGCAAAAAGTCGGGCGCTTCGAGCTGGCCCACCGCGGGACGCTCTTCCTGGACGAAGTGGGCGACATTCCGCTGGAACTCCAACCCAAGCTATTGCGGGTTCTCCAGGAAAAGGAATTCGAGCGTCTGGGGAGCACCCGCACCCAGCGCGTGGATGTGCGCGTAGTCGCCGCCACCAACCGCGACCTGACCCGCATGATCGAGGACCGTCTCTTTCGCAGCGACCTGTATTATCGCCTGAACGTTTTCCCCATCCTCGTCCCCCCGCTGCGCGAGCGCGCGGAGGATATCCCTCTTCTGGTCCGCTACTTCGCCCAAAAACACGCGCGCCGTATGGATCGCCGCATTGAGTCGATTCCCAGTGAAGAGATGGAGGCTCTCACGCGCTACTCCTGGCCGGGCAACGTGCGCGAACTCGAGAACCTGATTGAGCGGGCCGTCATCCTTTCGCGCGGCCCAACGCTCCACGTGCCGCTGCCGGAAATTCGCCCTGGCAGTGAGGCTGCCGCCGCCTCCCCCGTAACGCTCGAAGCCGCGGAACGCGACCACATCCTGCGCACTTTGCACGAAACACATTGGGTCATCGCCGGAGTTAAAGGCGCCGCGTCCCGCTTGGGCATGAAACGCACAACCCTCCAGTCACGCATGGCGAAGCTGGGGATTTCCCGCCCCGGAAGATGATGCAAACGCTGCGGCTTGACCGCGTTGGGAGCATCCGAGATAATGACACCTTCTCCGGCGTCATGGGTCTTGGGGGCGATTGGTGCGCAACATCCGCAAAGTGGCGGTTCTGGGGGCTGGGACGATGGGCGCGCGCATCGCTGCACATCTGGCCAATGCCGGGTTGCCCTGCCGGTTGCTCGACATCGTTCCAAAAGAGTTAACGCGCGAGGAGCAGGCGAAGGGATTGAACCTCGCCTCCCCTCTCGTCCGCAATCGCATCGCGCGGGCGGGCCTCGACACTGCGCTAAAATCGCGCCCCGCCGCTTTCTTCACCGCCGAGGCTGCGCGATTGATATCCGTCGGGAATTTTGAGGACGATCTCACCACCATCAAGGATTGCGACTGGACCATCGAGGCCGTTACCGAGGACTTTGCGGTCAAGCGCGCGCTGATGGAGAAGGTCGCGGCCGTCCGCTCGCCGGGTGCAATCGTCAGTTCCAACACCTCCGGGATTTCCATCGCCTCAATTTGCGCGGGTTTCAGTGAAGATTTCCGCCGGCACTTTCTGGGTACGCACTTTTTCAATCCGCCTCGCTATTTGCACCTGCTGGAAATTATCCCGACTGCCGAAACGCTTCCCGAAGTGATGCAAGCGATTTCACGCCTCGGCGACGTTGCCCTCGGCAAGGGAATCGTGGTCGCCAAAGACACGCCGAACTTCATCGCCAATCGCATCGGCACCTTTGGCACACTGGCCGCCCTGCGAATTATGCAAGAGGACGGTTACACCATTGAGGAAATCGACGCGCTGACCGGACCGGCACTGGGCATGCCCAAGTCTGCCACATTTCGCACGCTCGATATCGTTGGCCTTGATATTCTGGCTCATGTCGTGACGAATCTGCGCGAGTCATTGGCTCAGGATGAACGCCGCACGATGTTCGAGCTCCCCGCGTTTGTGCAACAGATGCTCCAGCGCGGAATGCTCGGCGACAAAACCGGGCAGGGGTTTTACAAGAAGGTCAAAGGCAATGATGAAAGCGAAATCCTGACGCTCGATTTCGCCAGTTTCGAATATCGTCCACGCAAACGCGCCGCATTCGCCTCGCTCGACATGGCGCGAAATGTGGACGACTTGCGCGAGCGCGTCAAGATGCTCTTCGCGGCGCCCGATCGCGCCGGACAGTTCTATCGCAAATTT
>JASHTY010000121.1 GCA_030040315.1 Terriglobia bacterium
GGCAGGCACCTGGCGGCCGTCGGGACCGACGACGCGGATTTCATTCCCGGCCATGGCGTAGCCCGCCGTCGCTTTGCGGCGCAGATTCTCGGGCTCGGGATCATCGGCCAGGTGTCTTTTCACGTGTGCGATGGTAAGCACGGGTGAGGTTTCCGTCAGCCCATAGCCGCCCTTCGCCACGCAGGAGGGAATTTTTCTCTCCACTTCCTGCATCAGTGCCGTGTTCGTGGGCGCGCCGCCAATCAGAGTTTCCTTCACGCTGCTTAAATCATAGCGGGGGAAATCCGGATGATTCAGCAGGGCCGTGGCCATGGTGGGAACCATGTGGAGATGGGTCACACCCTCGCGCTGGACGAGCTCCAGCACGGCCAGGGGATCGAACTTGCGAAGGATGATATGCCGCCCGCCCAGCAGCGTGTAGATGTGCGGCGCCCCCCAACTGTTAATGTGAAAAAGGGGCACGGTATAGAGGTGCACAAGGCCGTCGATCCCGCGAAACCCCAGCGCCGTGTAAAAAGCGTGCATGTAAAGATTGCGGTGCGTGAGCATCACGCCTTTGGGATGTGCCGTCGTGCCGCTGGTGTAAAAGAGTTCGGCCACGGAGTTTTCATCAATTTGCGTCCAATCAATCTCCGTGGGCTCTTGCTCCGCCAGAAGCTCGTCGTAGAATTTTTCCACGGCCCACGCTGGTTTGGCGTCGCGCAGGGAGATATAACGCTCAATCGAGGGAACTCCGGAACGCAGTTGTCCTACCAGGGGAATGAATTCCGGATCGAAGCAGAGAGCCCGTGGAGCAGCGTCGTTCAGGATGTAGGTCAATTCCTCCGGGCTCAGCCGAATGTTCAGCGCCAGCAGGATGGCGCCAATCTGCGGCACGCCAAAATACGCTTCCAGCAGGCGATGGCAGTTGAGGCTGAGGTAGGCCACGCGGTCGCCCTTGCGGATTCCCAGCCGCAAAAGTGCCGATGACAGCCGGTCCGCCCGCTCGTTGAATTCGCAGTAAGTGAATCGGCTCTCGCCGCACACCACTCCCACCTTGCGGCCAAAGAGATGGGCCGCATGGCGCTTCAACCGCACGGGCGTAAGGGGCAGGAGCATGATCGATTCCCGATTCGCGTCCCGGAATATACCACAGGAATTGCCAGCGGGTAGTGGGTAGCGCAGAGTCTCGCATTCCAGAGACTCAGCGGCTTTTCTCCATTGCGGTGGCTGGCGCAGACTCCAAACAGGAGGAATCTGCGCCAGCCGGCGGGCGAAGTGCCGGGTAGCGACCTCTTCCCACCTGCGTGAAATCACCCAATCGGTGGGTGAAATCACCCAATAGCTCGCGCGGGCAGGGGGCCAGAGCATCCCGCCCATTACGCTAACTTCCCTAGCCCCAATAAGTTATCAGTGTGTATATATTCATGTCGATAACGGAACTCGAATTGCTCCACTAACTGACCCCATGGCGTACAGGTGTGTCAACCTCGGCTCCAAGACAAGGCGGCGCAGGCTGGGTTTGGGGGAGTGCGACATAAAGCCCGAAAATAAACGAAGCCCAGAACATATTGAAAACAAAGGGTCGCAGAAGGGAGGCTTCAGAAAACGAAGCCCAGAAGTAGTTGAAAATACAGGAAGTCACAGATTTTAGAAATTCGGGGAAAGGTCCTTTTTCAGGAGAAAAAATTGAAGCCGGAGGTCTTCAGGGGTATATTAATCCTTCACCCCGCAGCTTGTCTGAGTCGCGGCTTTAAAGGCAGACACGCCTGAGTGCCGCTGATTCTCCGTCGGGGGAGCTTTGGAAGCAAGAAGGAGCATAAGAAATGGCCGAACCCATGAGCCTGGAAACCTGGTTGAAGCTTACCGATGCGGGGACGTTTGCAATTCGGGACGGAAAACTGAAGGCGATCGATAGCGCGCTCGGGCAGTACCAGAAATCCAAAAGCGCCGCCGATATGGAGCGTCTGCGCTCGGCGCTGATGGCGTGGATCATGGATAAAGGCACCGCTTGGCAGCGGGACCCAAGGAACAAGTATAGCGCCTTCAGCGATCTTTATGCCCAGGTGATGGGCACACTCCCGCAGAAGTCCGGGGCGGGGATGGTCGCGCTTTCGCACGTTCAGGACGAAGAGCGGGCAATGATCGACACTCTATTTCGCGGCAAGAAGCTGGTGTGGCGGGATGGCTTCTTCGCCAAACTGGCGAATCAGAAGTGGGGCGTGACGCTCAATACGCCAAGCGCGGCACACAGCACCTATCAATTGGCCACGTCCGGTTCAACCTCGTCAGCAAGCCAGACTGCGGACAAAATCATTGACGCCATAGTGCCGGGGGCAATCCGCTCCGAGGTCATGACGGAGGCAGCCAAGGTCATCCCCGAATTCATGAAAGAACTCGTCGCCGCAGTGACGCCCTTTCTGGGGGTAATCACGGCCGCGGGATCGACCGTCTGGAATGTGAAAGGCGCGATTCAGAACGAGTACCGCAAGGAAAAAACTGAGCAACACCTGGCGAATAGCCTGAGCGTGCAGACTCCGGAGCAGGCCATCCGGGCGATGATCCGGATCATCGAGAGGGACAGGAATGCCGACGTGTTCTCGGCATCGGTCAGTTTCGGCGAGTTTGTGGGCAAACTCGCCGGCACGCTGGCTGACGGCGGCACGGCCACGAATGCCGCCATCGGTCTGGCCGCCGGCCTCGCCAAGCTGGGCAACATTCTGCGCATCATCGTGCGCGACGTGCTGGAGAAAAACGACGCCAACGAGATGATGATGAAGGGGCCCACTCCCAAGGCATTTGAAACCTGCCCGATTCTTGGGGCCTATTACGTTTGCTGCGTGCCCACCAGCGTGCTGGTGAATCAAATCTTTGAGCGATGGTGGCAGGGAGGCTGGCAAGGAGATGTGGAACATTCGGTGACCAACCACGTTGAGCCGATGCGGGAACAAGCACGCCGCCTGATTGGCTCATCCCGCTTCGTGATCCGGGAACTTCTGCATTATCCGGGAGTGCTCACACCCAACAAAAAGGCACTGGAAGAAATGGCGAGCCGGGTCGGGAAGACCGGGATGGAGGGACGCGGGCCAGCCGCGTAGACGGCGATTGGCTTTTCTGAAGGCCTGGTGCAACGCTGCGGGCTACCGCCGATCGACCAGAGCGTGATTTGGAGAGGCTGGCTTTAACCCGCCGCGAGCTGTTACTCGGACGTCATATCCGTCCAAATCCGTACCGTTTCCTTTTCTTTATGGATGGTCACGTCCACCTCACCGTGCTGGGCGAGGGCGTGGAGGCCGGCTCCGATGTCGAGGTCTTCGGAATCGCCTCCCAGCATCGCCTTGAGCACCGGAATCGGAACCTTGACGGCGATGGTTTCAGTAACATGCCGCTGGGGGCTGGGCTTTTGGGCGATGTTGATTTGCAGGTCGTCGCCTAACTTCGTGACGGTGATCAGCTTATCGGGGCGATCGATCTTAATGGAGGAGTGATCAGACGAACTCTGGATCGCGTCAAGTATCGCGCGCAAATCCGTGCCGTTCACCGAGGCTTGAAGGCTGAATTTCCGATGGTGGGGGTCGCCGGATTGAATCGCCGGCAAGACCGCCGACGCCATCGCCACGGGCACGTTGATCGTTACGCCCGCGTTCACACTCTGGGCGCTCTCGACTCGCACGTGAAGCCAACGCTCTGTGGATGCGGCCATCACCGCGGCTGCGCTCACAACGACAAGGACGGCCGTCTGAAGGATATTCTTCAACACAAATCACCTCACGAGGTCCCGAATGGAAATTCGAATCTACCTGTTCCCCGCTTCTTGGATGCTGCACTTATGGCCAGAGGATGTCAAGAGGTGAAGGAATACAGAAGTACCCTGGTTTGGGGATTAGGCCTCTCGCGCCGTGCGCGAGACCCTTATAGCGCGGCCTTTAGGCCGTCCTGTGCCGATCCCGCCCTGGCGGGACCGGCGCTACGTTCAAACTCCCGGATTTGCGTTGACCGGTCATCTTACGGCAGAGAGTCATTTGCCGGCACGCGCAAGGGATGGAAATGATGGTAGTAAAATGGTCAGACCGGTCGTGAAAATCACGCAAGAGGTGCTGCAGCTTATGGGACAGACGAAGCCTAGCATTCCATTGAATCTTCGAATGGCCCTCGTGGGTCTAGTCGCCGTGATCATTGGAGCCGCGCTGCTGCTGGTTTCACCTTCCAATCTTGCCTCACCATCACCGCAAAACAAGATTGAATGGAACGACCAGGAAAAACCCATCGTACAAGGGCTACACGGCTTGCGCGGAGTCTCCGATGACGCCCGGCCGCAAGCTACGAAACAACTCGCGCTCGACATCCGTGCGCTGCCGGCGGGTGACCACAAGCTGGCGCTCGCCAACGGCCTCGCGAATCTATCCACCGAAGGCGATTTCGGTCACAACACCTTGCAGGAAGTTGCCACCACGCTGGCCGCAGCGCTCACCGGGCGTCCCATGCCGGAGAACCACGGCGAGCCGGATGACGCGTACCTGGAGCTTGCGCAATTGGTGCGCTATGAGCACGTGCAGGCCTCGGTGGATTCGCCGGAATATGCAAAGGCGATGGCAGTGCTCGAAGCCGACGATGAAAAGCGCCAGGGGGCCGACTTTGCGCTTTTCGATCTCGATGGCAAGCCCTGGACGCTGAAGAGTCTGCGCGGGAAAGTTGTGTTGGTGAATTTCTGGGCCACCTGGTGCCCGCCGTGCCGCAAGGAGGTGCCTGACCTGGAGCGGCTCTATCAGCAGTTCAATGGGCAGGGTTTGGTGATCCTTGGTATTTCCGACGAGGATGCGGGGAAAGTGAAGCCCTTCATTGCCGATCACGCAGTTTCCTACACCATTTTGCTCGACCCGGGCCGCAAAGTGAACGGCCAATTCCACGTCATGGGGATTCCCAAGACCTTCATCTATGACCGCAAGGGAAATCTCGCCGCTGAGTCCATCGACATGCGCACCCGCCGGCAATTTCTCGCTATGCTGGCGCAGGCTGGGCTGCCCGCCTCCACCCAATAATCCTCGCACCGGCTTTGTCGCTCGGGTTGACGGCCAACAAACCGCAGCGGTGCGGATTACAACGCGCGTTGATGCCGCTCTGACCGTATGCTAGGATGCTCGTTTGCTCTGAACGCCACGGAGCGCGTCGAGCGAGAGTCGGCTGGTTTCGGGGGGAACGCGTGAAAATCTACGAAGGCGAAAATATTCGAAACGTTGCCCTGGTGGGGCACGGTGACACGGGGAAAACGCAGCTTATTTCCGCTCTGCTTTTTACCGCAGGCATGGTCAATCGCCTGGGCAAGGTGGACGATGGCACGTCGGTGACGGACTACGATGAGGAGGAAATTCAGCGCAAGTTTTCCATCAGCGCGTCGCTTGCCTGCGCGGAGTGGGGAAAAACCAAAATCAATTTCATCGATACTCCCGGCTACAACATCTTCATGCATGAGACGGAAGCAGCGCTGGTGGCGGCGGACTCCGTTCTGGTGCTGATTCACGCGGTCGCCGGTATTGAAGTGCAGACCGAAAAGGTGTGGGGCTTTTCGGAGAAATACAGTCTTCCGCGCGCCTTCGTGATCAATCAGTTGGACCGCGACCGCGCGAGCTTCGAACGAACTCTGGAAGCTCTGCGAACCACTTATGGGCGCGGCGTGACCCCTGTGCAGTTGCCCATCGGCGAGGAGCGAAGTTTTCGCGGGCTCGTTGATCTGGTCAGCATGAAGGCTTTTCTGTTCGATCCCGATGGCTCCGGCAAAGGCAAAGAAGCTGAGATTCCCGCCGACCTGAAGGACGGCGCGACCAAGGCGCACGAAGCGCTGATCGAGATGGTGGCCGAGGGCAACGACAAACTGATGGAGGAGTTTTTTGAGAAGGGCACCATCCCGGCTGAGGACCTGGCCCCGGGATTGAAGCAGGCCGTCGCCGAAAAGCGCATCCTGCCTGTGACTGTCGCCGCCGGCGTGCTCAACATCGGAAGTGACAGCCTGCTGAATTTTCTGGTGGATTACATGCCTTCACCGGTGGCGCGCGGCGAGGTTGAGGGCTTGGACCACGAGGGCGGGCAGCCGGTGAAACGGAAGATCGCGGACGCGCAACCCGTCTCCGCATTTGTTTTCAAAACCGTGGCCGATCCGTTTGCCGGACGCGTGAGCTATTTCAAAGTAATGTCCGGCGTGCTGAAGAATGAAGCCAACCTGACCAATTTCAATCGCGGATCTGCGGAGCGGCTTTCGCACATCGCCGTGACGCAGGGAAAGACGCAGGTTGCGGTGGCGGAGCTGCACGCGGGCGACATTGGCGCGGTGGCGAAATTGAAGGATACGCTGACCGGCGATACACTGGGCGACAAGGGTTCGCCCATTGTCTACTCCAAAGTGAAGCTGGCGGAGCCCGCGATTTCCTTCGCCATCGAGCCCAAGTCGCGCGGCGATGAGGACAAGCTCTCAACCGCCATTCATCGCATGTTGGAGGAGGACTTGCTGCTGCGCTTCTCGCGCGACCCGCAGACCAAGGAATTTTTGCTTTCCGGCGCAGGGCAGCAGCACGTGGAAGTGGCGGTTTCAAAACTCAAGCGGCGGTTCAACATTGAGGTTTCGCTGAAGGCGCCGAAGATTCCCTATCGCGAGACAGTTCGGGCCAAAGCCGAGGCGCAGGGCAAGCACAAGAAACAGACCGGCGGCCACGGCCAGTACGGCGACTGCTGGATCAAGGTGGAGCCGTTGGCGCGGGGTACGGGCTTTGAATTCGTGAACGATATTTTCGGCGGCGCCATTCCGCGCAATTTCATCCCCGCCGTGGAAAAGGGAATCGTTGAAGCAGCGGCGCGCGGATATCTTGCCGGTTACCCCGTGGTGGACTTTCGCGTCATCCTTTTCGACGGCTCGTACCATGACGTGGATTCATCGGAAATCGCCTTCAAGCTGGCGGGCTCCAAGGGCTTCAAGAAGTGCATGGAGCAGGCCAAGCCATGCTTGCTGGAGCCTATTATGAACGTTGAGATAACCGTTCCGGAGAACTACTCCGGTGATATTATGGGCAATCTGAATGGCCGGCGGGGCCGCATTCAGGGCATGGAGCCGAAGTCGGGGTCGACCGTAGTAAAGGCGCAGGTGCCGCTTGCCGAGATGCTGACCTACGCGTCCGACCTGACCTCCATGACCCAGGGCCGCGGGACTTACGCCATGGAAACGTCGCATTACGACATCGTGCCGCAGCAGATTGCCGACAAGATTATTGCCGCCCACAAGCCGGCGGCCGCGGAGGAAGAGGAAGACTAAGTTCCCCTGGAACGGCCGAGGCGGCTTCACCGCTTATCGCCAGCAGAATCGCCCTGAACTTTCGCATGTTCATTCCGCAGATTTATCCTCTTACGCTCGCTTTGATGATCCTCAGCATGTTTTCCTGGGGCAGTTGGGCCAACACTCAGAAGGCGGTGGGAAGCTGGCGGTTCGAGCTGTTCTATTGGGATTACGTTTGGGGAATTCTGCTGCTCAGCCTGGCCGTGGGTTTAACACTCGGCCGCAGGGACGGCGCGAGCCCCGACAGCTTCTTCAACAATCTTGAAAGCGCCGGCGCGCGCAATGTGCTCCTGGCACTGGCGGGCGGGGCGATCTTCAACGTCGCCAACATGCTGCTGGTGGCCGCGATCGGAATTGCCGGGCTGGCCGTGGCGTTCCCCATCGGGATAGGCTTGGCGTTAGTGGTGGGTTCGGTTCTGAATTATGTAGTGACGCCGGCCGGAAACCCCCTGCTGCTTTTCGGTGGCATCGGCATGGTGTGCGTCGCCATCATTTTGGACGCGATGGCGTATCGCAAGCTTTCCGGGAACGTGCAGGTGACCACCAAGGGAATTGTGCTCAGCCTGATGTGCGGAGTGGCCATGGGCCTGTTCTATCCGTTCATCGCCAAGGCCATCAAGGGCGAGGGACACCTGGGTCCCTACACCGTGATGTTTGTTTTCGCGCTGGGCGTCCTGATTTCAAATTTTCCATTGAACTATGCGCTGATGCGCAAGCCGATCACCGGCGCGCCGCCCGTGAGCATGAGCGAATACTTTGCCGCGCGCGGAGGCCTGCACGCCTGGGGAGTGCTGGGCGGTGTGATTTGGGGAATCGGCGGCGTCTCCAACTTTGTGGCGTCATACGCGCAGATGGTGGGCCCGGCAACTTCCTACGCGCTGGGGCAGGGCGCGACGATGGTCTCCGCACTGTGGGGCGTCTTCGTGTGGAAGGAATTCCGCGGCGCGGGGCCGGCCGCAAACCGCCTGCTCGCCCTGATGTTTGTGTGCTTCCTCATCGGCCTGGCAGGAGTGGCACTCGCGCCGGTGGTGAAGTAGCGTTCACGGGCGAAGGTGGAAGGTTGAAGGTCAAAAGTCAAACTCGAAAAAACCGCCTCCTCAAACTTGCTGCATATTTCCTTGCCATATTCGCGCTGACGGCTTGCCGATGCGCGGCTGCCGACGCCCCGGCCAAGATCCCCGTAATCCTCGATACCGACATCGGCACGGACATTGATGACGCCTTTGCCCTGGCGCTGATCATCAAGAGCCCGGAGTTTGAGTTGCTCGGCGTCACCACGGTCTCCGGTGACACCGCAGAGCGCGCCCGGATTGCGGCCAAAATGCTTTGGGAGGCCGGCGGTAAATGGCGGGAAGTTCCGGTAGTGGCGGGCGTGCCGGGACCGAAGCAGGAAATCAATCAGGCGCGTTGGGCGGACGGTTTTGTGAGCCCGCAAATTTTGAAGGAAAGTGCAGTGGACTTCCTGCGCAGCAAACTCCATCGCTATCCGGGCCAAATAACGCTCATCGCGATCGGCGAACTCACCAACGTTGCGGCCATGCTAAAAGCTGATCCGCTGGCGGGAAGCTATATCAAGCGCATTGCGCTGATGGGCGGCTCGATCGTGCGCGGCTACGGGCCCGGCTCGAAGCCCGATGCAGAATGGAACATCAAATCAAATCCTGCCGCGGCGCAGGCCGTGTTCTCGTCGGGAATTCCCATCATCATGGCCCCGCTCGATGTGACCGCCATGTTGAAGCTTGACGCTGAGCCGCGCAACCGCATCTTCAGTCAAAATTCTCCACTCACAGACTCGCTCGCCGCGCTCTATCATCTTTGGGGCCGCGAAACTCCGACCCTATTCGATCCGATGGCCGTGGCGTTGGTTCTCGACCCGAGCATCTGCCAAACCAAAGACCTGGCGATCGAAGTCGACAACCAGGGATTTACGAAAGTCGCAGACGGTAAACCTGCGAATGCAATGGCAGGAATGTCCACAGATCCTAACCGATTCTTCAATTTCT
>JASHTY010000122.1 GCA_030040315.1 Terriglobia bacterium
GGGCCGGTGAAGTTGCCCGTCCCCTGTACGTCCAGCGTGTACTGCGGGGTGGCCGTGCCGATGCCTACGTTAACGCTGGCGGTGGCGCGATTGACGCCGTTAATGCTCCCCAGCACCAGGGCGTTGCTCTCCGAAACCACAGCGTTCGCCCCGATCGCGGTGGCATTGTCAACTTCGGTCGTCGTCCCCGGTCCGGAGCCGAACCCGAGAAAGGTATTGCTGGAGCCAGTCACATTTGGGGTGGCCAAACTAGGCGTGACCCCAGCGTACCCCCCCACGGCCGTGTTGTAGCTGCCCGTGGAGTTGTAGAAGAGGGCGGTGCCGCCGCTCGCCGTGTTCAGGTCGCCCGTCGTGTTGGAAGCGAGCGCGATCCTGCCTTCTGCGGTGTTGTTATTGCCTGTGGAGTTGCCAGAGAGAGCGCCGGCGCCGCTCGCCGTGTTCGAGTTTCCCGTGGTGTTGGAGGAGAGCACATTGTTGCCATTGGCGGTGTTATAGAAACCCGAGGTATTGGAGTAGAGCGCACTGTTACCATTGGCGGTGTTCGAGCCTCCCGTGGTGTTGGAGTAGAGCGCGGTGTTACCATTGGCGGTGTTCGAGCCTCCCGTGGTGTTGGAGTAGAGCGCCTGGTAACCGCTTGCGCTGTTGTTGCTGCCTGTCATGCTGAAATTACCGGCGGATTGTCCCAGGAAGGTGTTTTGCGTACCGAAGGCATGGGCAAACGGATTGCCGCCCAACGTTATGATTCCTGCGTTTGCTCCTGTGGTCGCCGGCAAGTTAACCTCCGGCGCGCTCAGCGCTCCGGCAACGATCGCAGGGCCGATTACATGTAGCGTTGCCATCGGGTTGGTGGTCCCTATGCCAATCCAGCCCGCCGGGCTGTTGTAGATCGACGAGTTGCCAATCGTCGAGCGGCCTGTAAACATCGCGGCAAAGTTGGTAGTTCCCGCGCCGGTAATCCCGGTGCCGGTGGAACCACTGGTCGAGCCTGGGGGCTGGACGGGGCCGGGGGGCGGAAGCGTCACGGGCAGACCCGGTGTCACAACGTTTGCCGCGGCATCCGTACTGGGCGCGAGCATGAAGGCGGATGCCGGCAGACCTCCTAAAGTATCGGAGTCAGAGGATTTTAGCGCATACGGAACGGCCACCAGAAGCACGCGCGGTTGCTCGGCTGCTCCGGGCAACTGCGGCTGCACGCCCAGCCACAGTGCTGTGCTGCTGGTGAATATATCAAGCGGCAAACCGCCCGGAGATTCTGCCCCCAGCAGCGCTGTGTAGCGGCCCTGCGCATCAAGCGCAAGACTCTGGTTTTCCGTCCACAGCGGCGTGCCTCCCTCGGGCAATTCGTAGAGTGAGAACGTCAGCCCCACCGTGCCCGTGGCGGGATTCCCCGTGACAACTTTCACCAGCCCGGAAAACTTGACCAGCCGTGGAATACTCCCTGCGGTCGGCTGCGTCGAGCCGGACGTGCTCGTGGCGCCCGTGACGCTTGTGCTGGTCGCTCCTCCCGACTCGACCTGTTGTGCGTATAATCCCAAACTGCAAAATAGGAACACCACGAAGGTAAGCCCCAGGGAAAGGTGTCGGCGCATGGGAATGCCTCCTGAGCAAGTAAGATTGTGGGATGTTTGGCCCTGCTGTTCGCAGAGAAAAAAGCTTGCGGTGTCGGGCTGCCTGTCAAGTCCTGTCCGAACAGCGGGGTGATAAGTAACATACCAGCAAAGTGATGTCAACCTCGAAGGGCACTCCAGCACGGCCCCACGGGCGCCTGGTGTGGCCCAACGGCTTCCCAGGCGCCTTCGGCTAGCGGCGGCTACGATATCATTTCGAGTACCGTCGCCCCATCAACGTCGCCCTATAGCAGTGCGGACCGGCAGATGCGTTTTGGATTGCTCTTGAGGTTCTAAAATGACCAAGGGTTTAGATCAATGAAGATAGAATGGGGCCTCCGGAGTCTTGGAGGCGCTCTTTTCCTGCCGGGCAATTCTGGAACGCCCGGGTGAGGGGACAATCAGCAGTTGGTCTTTCAAAATCAGTCAGGAATACTCACGACGCACGCAAGCATCTTCGATAACGGAGGACCTACGCAATGAAAGCTCTTACCTTGAAGGGCCTGATACCTCTGATCCTGGTCTTGGCCTCAGCCGCGGCGATGGCCCAATTCGCGTTTCACGACGTGAACGGCAAATCTGTTGAGGTCACGGATCACGGCGCTTCGGTGTTCACCTTCAACTACGGGGTCATGCTGAAGGAAGGTGCGGCTCCGGACCGCGCGCGGTGCTGCTACATCTATCCGGTTTATGCGCCCAATGGCTGGTGCCTGCGCCATTACGGTTACGTGGGCGTGGATTATCCCGCGCTGGACTTGAAGAAGCTCGACCCTGCGGCGCCGCTGACCATGAAGTTCCGAGTGACGCTTTCGGGGAGCGACTTAACGGCGAGCGCCGCGGAAAAACATGTCCTCGTCTACACGCACAACGGGCCGGGGCTGAACGGCAAGGGCTATGTGCACGACAACATTCAGACCAGCGCGAATGCCATTCGCAAAATGGGCGCGGAGAATGGATTCTCGGTTGACGTTACCGACGATCCGCTCTTCTTCTCCGATTCCGTTCTGAGGCAATATCAGGCGCTGGTATTTGCCAATACCAATAACGAAGCGTTCATGAACGACTCCGAGCGCAACGCCTTTAAGCACTTCATCGAATCGGGCGGGGGCTTTGTGGGCATCCACTCGGCGTCGGGGTCGGAGCGCGACTGGCCTTATTTCTGGTCGGTGCTGGGCGGAAAGTTCGTGCGGCATCCTCATCAGCAGCAGTTTCTGGTGCGCGTGAAGGATGCGGACTTTCCCGCCACGCGCAATCTGCCCGCCACGTTTGAATGGACGGACGAATGCTATTACCTCGACCACATCAATCCCGATATTCACGTGCTGCTGGTCACCGATCCGGCCAAGCTCGACGACAAGGACAAGGCCACATATCCCGGTGACCGTTTCGGCGATTCGCTGCCGCTTTCCTGGTATCACAATTTCGACGGCGGCCGGGAATACTACATCGCCCTCGGCCACAATAAGGCGGATTATTCCAATCCGCTTTTGTACAATCAGATTCTTGGGGGGATCATCTGGGCGATGGGCGAGAAGTGAAAGGCAGCGGGGTAGCGCAGACTCTCGCACCTCAGAGAGTCTGCGGCTTTCCCTTTGAACGGCACAAAGTCTGCGCTACTCGGCTGAAGGTCAAATACCACCGGTCGTAGCCCGACGGCGGAGCGGGTATGGAACAGATTCGGAACTTTGGTGATGAAAGGCAAGTGACCTCATGTGTTTACTGTTCAGGCGTCACTGAGACGAGAGACCACGTTCCGTCGAAGGTCTTTCTTGATGAGCCGTACCCGGAGAATGTGCCGGTCGTGCCCGCTTGTGAATCCTGCAATCAGGGATTTTCGCTCGATGAGGAGTATACAGCGTGCCTCATCGAGTGTGCTTTGGCAGGGTCGGCGAGCCCTGAGGACCTCCAACGACAGAAGATCAAGCGCATTCTGAGCAAGCGACCGGCGTTGGCTTCTAGATTTTCGGAAGCGAGGCAGCAGACCCTATGGGGTGAGACGTCGTTCGCCGTGGAATCTGACAGAGTGAGCAAGGTGGCAGTGAAACTTGCACGAGGTCACGCAGCTTTTGAATTGATTGAACCTCAACGGGAAGAGCCGGCATCAGTGAGGGTCATCCCCTTATTATTGATGACCGCACAGGACCGTGAGGACTTCGAGAGTCCACCGGCATCGGGGACCTCGCAATCGTTTGGAATCTTGCCCGAAGTGGGGAGCCGGGCCATGCAGCGTCTCGTCGGCGGAACAAGAAGTTGGATAGTGGTCCAGCCGAAAAGATATCGCTATCTAACATCGATTGAAGCCGGGGTCATCGCCAGAATGGTCCTCAGCGAATACCTTGCATGCGAAGTTCGGTGGGAATAATCGCATAAGGTCGTGTAAGGAATGGGGAAAAGGGGGGGAAAGGGGGAAAGGGGTCAGGAACCTTTCTTCGGCCGACCGCTACCCGGTTCTGGTTAAGTATTCATCTTCGATGAAATGGAGATAGTGTTATGGGCAATGTAAAGGCATCAACCCGGCGGCAATTTCTGAAGGGCACGGTCGCGATGGCTGCGACAATAGAGTTTCCCACCATTGTTCCCTCGCGCGTCTTGGGTGAGAACGGACCCAACAGCATGATCCAGGTTGGTCAGATCGGTTGCGGGCGAATTGCGCGCGCTTCAGAAATGCGCGGGATTCTGCGCAACAGCCACGTGGCGCGCTACGTGGCGGTCTGCGATCTGGATACGTTGCGCATTACCGACGCCAAGACGCTCATCGAGCAGGCTTACGCCACCAAGTTCGGGGCGGGGAATTATGCGGAATTGAAAACCTACGGCGATTATCGCGAGCTGCTGGAGGACAAGAGCATCGACGCCGTCTGCATCAGCACGCCCGACCACTGGCACGCCCAGATCGCCCTGGAGGCGGCGCTGGCCGGCAAGGACATCTATCTTCAAAAGCCCGCCTCCCTCACCATCAAGGAAGGCCGGCAGATGGCGGACACTGTGAAGCGCACCGGGCGCATCTTCCAGCAGGGAAGCCAGCAACGCTCTGAACAGAATTTCCGCCTCGCCTGCGAGCTGGTTCGCAACGGGCGCATTGGGAAAGTGCAGCAGGTTTTCATCGGCCTGCCGGTCGATCCCGCCGGCGACGCGGAACCGAAAATGCCCGTGCCCAGGAACCTGAATTACGACATGTGGCTCGGCTCAACGCCCAATGTCTATTACACGGAGAAGCGCGTACACCCGCAAGCCGCAGACCTGAAGGCGCGTTACGACCGGCCGGGCTGGCTGCGCTGCGAGCAATTCGGCGCGGGCATGATTACCGGCTGGGGCGCGCATCACATCGACATCGCCCACTGGGGCATGGACACGGAACTGACCGGCCCCGTGGAGGTCGTCGCCAGCGCGGAATTCCCCAAGCACGGATTGTGGGACGTTCACGGCCCCTTCCACGTTCGCATGCACTACGCCAACGGAGCGGATGTGTTCATCAGCGAAAAATATCCGACCGGCGTGAAGTTCATCGGCGAGTATGGCTGGATCTGGGTCACACGCGGCGAGACGGTGACCGCGAGCGACCCGGGCTCGCGCGGGCACACTCCTCCGCTGGACGCCAGCGACCGGAACATGCTGGTGGCGGGCATCAAGCCGGGAGAGATCCAGTTGCACCAAAGCCCGAAGAACGATCATCACCTCGACTGGCTGACCAGCATCAAGACGCGGCAACCACCCGCTGCGCCCGCGGAAATCGGTCACCGGTCATGCTCGGCCTGCCTGCTGGCCCACGACGCCATGAAGCTGAATCGCGAACTGAAATGGGATCCGCAGGCGGAGCGGTACGTCGGCGATCGGAATGAGCAGGCCAACGCGCTGCTCTCCCGCCCGCAACGCTCGCCCTACGGAACCGACCTGGTGCTGGCCAAAGCGGGGCAGGCGCTGGCAAAGGCCGGGGGCGAATAGAGCGGGCATCCGGTCGTTGCGACGGGCCGCAGGCGTCTCAGAAAAGCTTCACCACAGAGAACACAGAGGGCCACAGAGAAATTTTTCTCTGTGTAGCTCTGTGTTCTCTGTGGTGAATGCACTTCATGATGCCCTGAACTTCCCAGGAGCCTATAATGCAGTTCGACCAGTTCGGCCGGCGGAGTTTCTTACAGAAGTCAGCCGCGCTGCTGGGCGCTGGAGGCGCGAAATCACGACTCCCCGCCGCGCAATCTTCCGCGGAGGAATTCCATGCGCGGCCGCCGCGGCCACCGGAAATGAACATGGGTGACTCTGATTTCGCACACCTCATCACGCTTGATCCCGCGCACTTTCACGCCGCGCTGGTGCAGAAGCAGATGGTGCCAGGAGTCGCGCGGCGCGTGGCCGTGTACGCCCCGCTGGGGCCCGATCTGCTCGCCCACCTGAAGCTCATCGAGCAGTTCAACAATCGCCCCGACAATCCCACAAGCTGGGAGCTGGACATCCATTGCAGCCCGCATTCGCTTGAGGAAATGATCGCCGCGCGCCCGGGCAATGTGGTGGTGCTCGCGGGGCGCAACCGAATCAAAATCGGAAAGATCATCGCCTCGCTTGAAGCGGGATTGAACGTGCTCTCCGACAAGCCCTGGATTATCCGCTCGCAGGATTTTGGGGCGCTTGAAAGGGCCTTCGAGATCGCAGACCAAAAGGTCTTGGCCGCCTACGACATCATGACCGAGCGGCACGAAATCACCACGATCATTCAAAAGGAGCTGGTGAATGATCCGCGAGTATTTGGCCAAGCCATTCCCGCCGACCCGGAGCGCCCCGCGGTCTTCATGGAGAGCACGCACCACATTCTCAAAACCGTGGCGGGAGCTCCCAGCCCGCGCCCGCCATTCTTCTTCGACATCTTCGACGAAGGCGAAGGGCTGACCGACGTGGGCACGCACCTGGTCGACCTTGCCCACTGGACGCTATTTCCCGGTCAGGCGCTCGACTATCGCCGCGACATAAACGTTCAAAGCGGCAAGCGCTGGCCCACGGCGATTTCACTGGCTCAATTCAAACAGGTCACCGGCGACGCGGCATTTCCTTCCGAGCTTTCACCCTACGTCCACGGCGACCACTTCGATTATTACTGCAACAATCAGGTGGACTATCAAGTTTGCGGCGTGCAGGTGGGCCTGAAAGCAATCTGGAATTGGGAATCGCCCACGGGCGTGGACTTTCATCACGCCATCTATCGGGGAACAAACGCGAGCGTTGAGGTTCGCCAGACGGAGCGCGAAAAATACGTGCCGGAAGTCTTCGTTTCCGCTGAACCCTCGGCGCGCCAATCCGCTTTTGCAGCTGCACGCGCCAGGACCGACCGTCTTCAAAATGTCTATCCTGGAATCGGGTCGGAGGCCGCCGGCGATGAGCTCCACATCACCATACCCGACCGCTACCGCGTCGGTCACGAAGCGCACTTCGCGCAGGTGGTGCAGGAATTCCTGAAGTATCTCAAATCGCCCAAGTCCATGCCCGAGTGGGAACGCCCCAACATGCTGGCGAAGTACTTCGTCACCACGAGAGGCGTGCAAATGAGCCAATCCGCGTGATGAACCCTCGCAAATCTGCACCGGTCCTGCTGATGATGGCGTGCATTCCGTGCCTCGCACAGCGGCCCGAATTCGATGTCGCTACGGTCAAGATCGCACACCCTGAAGGCGACCGGATTGACATGAACCTGGGGACCATCCGCAACGAACACCTGACGCTCACCAACGCCACGCTCAGCGACTGCATCAAGTTCGCGTGGACGCTGGCTTCCGATGCGCAGCTTGCTGGTCCGGATTGGATCAAGTCCAAGGAATACTTGTACGACGTGGTTGCCGAAGCCACACCCGGAACGCCGCGCGAGCAGGAACTCATCATGTTGCAAAATCTGCTGGCGGAGCGCATGGAGCTCAAGACCCATCACGAGCAAAGACCAGCAACGTACCTCGCGCTGGTTTCGGGGAAAAACGGGCCCAAGCTTCAGCCCGCCGTGGATGCTTCACCGGCCGCCCACGCGCAAGGGCTGGTCGGCCGAATCGCCGGCCCGCACATGGCGATGTCGACGCTGGCCTTGTTGCTCTCGCGCTTCGAGCACGAAACCGTAATCGATCAAACGGGGCTGACGGGTTTCTATCAAGTAAAGCTGGAATGGACTCCCGACGATCCCCGCATGGCCGCGATAGCTCTATCAACCGACGCACCGTCGCTCTTTACCGCCATTCAGCAACAGCTCGGGCTCAAACTCGTCCCGCGCAAAGGCCCCATCGATGTGCTGGTGATCGACAGCGTTAACAAGACGCCGGCCGAGAATTGAGTCGCTGTTCAAATCCTTTGGGTGATTGCCCTGCTCTGTCTGGGAGGCGCCGGCGTTTGATGACTCCGGTAATCGCCAAACCGCGGGGCCTGATCGCATCGAAAACACCCCTCACCCCAGCTCCCCTCCCCCTCTTCCCTGTCCCCGGGGAGAGCGAAGAGGGGCGAAGGGGTGATAGGGTGAGGGGTTACTTCCCGCGGGGGCCAGCTACCTGAAAAGCCTCTGGCTTTCTCAGAGGATAGTTTGTTGTAGCGGCGCTCATGGGTGCCGTGTGACGGCGCCTCCCCGGAGGTCCCGCCGCTGCCGCGCGGGAAAGGGCTATCGGCCGCTTAGAAATGTCCAGGTGATGTTGGCGAAGACGGAGCGCTTGATACCGATCAGGTATCCGGCGCCATTGGGAAATTCCAGGTGGTGGGGCTGAAGCAGATTGTTGCCGTCAAGTGAAAATTCCACTTGCCGGGTAGCGTGCCAGGCCAGGCGCGAGTCCGCGGTATTGTAACTCCCGATGGCCTCCGCCACCAGGCTGCTGACGTAGCGGTAATCCTGATCGAATTCCACTCCACCCGGCAGGTTCAGCATGGAGCCGAGCATCACCTGGTGATGCGGGCTTTCGCCCTGGTCGGTGGCCAGATTCGCCAGTTGCAGTGAGTTGGGGTCGGGAGTCTTGCTGGTAAGGTTAAGATGCAGGAAGGAGTAGGACCCGCGCAATCGCCACCAAGAAGTGGCCTGCACTTCCGGCGCGAGCTCGATGCCGTCCGTCACCCCCTTGGTTTCATTGGCGATGGGTGCGATAAAGACAATATGCGCGGGCGCGGGCGTAAGGGCCACAGCCTCACTGGCCGTGCCGTAACCATACAGGTCGTCGTAGCCGTTGCGGAACAGCGCCAGATCGAGAAATGCGCGCGAGGAGAACGTGGCGCGATAACCGGTCTCCAGTCCAACCATGCGCTCCGCGTAGAATTTCCGGCTGCCCTCCACTTCCAGGTAGATCAGGGGGCTGGCGATCAGGAAATCGTTAAGGTCGATCGATTCCTCAAGCCGCGAAGGCGTGCGCACGGCGCGCGAGGCGGAAAGCCAGAACGTGCTGTGAGTGTCGGGAGTCCACAGCAGGCGGCCGCTGGGCTGGACCTCGAAGCCTGTGTAGTTGTTGTGCTCGAGTTTTGATCCGATGGTCAGCTCCACTTTATCGTGAGCCAGCGGAATCTCATCCTGAACGAATCCGCTGTAGATGGTGTCAGTCTGATAATTGGGCGTGAAATTGAGTCCGGGAGTGAGCTGTTTGAACAGTCCCGGGCTGACGCGCGCTCCCAGTCCCCAGATGAAATCCTGATGGCCTTTCAGGGACATGTGGTTAATGAAATCCAGATCGTAGGTGTCGCGGCTCTCGCCAAACTGCGTTTCCGTGTGATTGGTGTGGTCATAATAACCCTGAAGCTGGAAGTCCCCGTTGCTCAGCGTGCGTTGCCAGCGGCCCAGAACGTTGCCACCGGAAAATTGGCCCATGCCCTGCAACACCTCAGTGCCGGGCGGGCTGAAGTCGCCGACCGTGGTCAGGTCGCCGGCCCGCTGGTCGTAGAGGTCGCCTTCGAGCGTAAAGGCATCGTGGCGCCGGCCGGTCCAATCGGTGCGGAAACCGGCCTGACCGGTGCGCCAATAATCGTAGTTGTCGCCGTTGGGATGAAGCTCCGGCGCATCGTCAAAGCCCATGCCGTAGACCCGGTAGGTCATCCCCTGTGGGCCGTTGGGGCCTTTGGCCGTGTGGCCGCCGTAGGTGATGCTGGCGTTGGCGTTGTCCACGCTGCCGCCGCCGGT
>JASHTY010000011.1 GCA_030040315.1 Terriglobia bacterium
TGATTGGTGTTGCCGTGCGGGCTGTGGCACACCACACACCCTTCCACGCGCACGGCGGCGTGCTCATACACGTAGGGACCACGCTTCTCAACGTGGCACTTTACGCACGTCTCCCAATTTGTTGCGTTCAGGCTGGCGCGATTCCCGCTGCCGTGGGGGTTGTGGCAGTCCGTGCACTTCATCAGCCCCTCGGGCACACGATGGTGAATGGGCATGGCGAATTGCGCCTGCACATTACCGTGGCAGGTGAAGCACAGGCCCGGCTGGGAAGCCTTCAGCAGGCTGCTGTGCAGCCAGCGCGTGGTCTCGGGAAGGTCCGGAGTCTGAAAGAAGGCCGCCTGCGCGAGCTGCGGGCCGGGGCTCGAGGCGTTCTTGATGTTGTGCACCAGGTGCGCGGCGTGGCAATCGCTACAGGAAACGCCGGCCGCGGCGTGCTGCGAGTGCGCGAACGAATCTTGGTCGTGAGAGTTGATATGGCAGGTAAGGCAGCGCTCGGAATTTTCTCTGGCGCTCGCCTGGAACCTGAAGATCAGTTTCGTCGCCGCCGATTCCTTGGCCGGGTCGCCCGCCGCGTCCTGCTCGGCGTCGGCATGAGCCTTTCCCGGGCCGTGGCAGGTTTCGCACCCCGTCACCTGGAAAGCCCTGGCCGGTGCTGCCTTGCTTTGTGCTGGTGCGCCCTTGAGCGTCACCATGTAATCCACAAGGTCGTTGATTTGCTTGTCCGGGGTATCGGGGGGAAGGGGAGGCATGACGGTGCCCGCGCGGCGGCCCATCATCCTCTTTATCAACTCGTCCCGCGATAAGCGGGCGCCCACATCGTCAAGGGGTGGGCCACCGTCCCCGCCCTCGCCGCCGATTTTGTGGCAGCCGGCGCACACCATGTCGTCATAAATCTTTTTTCCCGCTGCGGCTGAGGAGGAAAGCTCTTCACCCGTGGCGGGAGGAGAAACCGGCAGCCCCTCGCCTGCGGGCGCGTGCGGTGTCATGGCAAAGGCCTGAGCCTCGGCCCGATGGCATCCCGAGCAGGTCTCCCAACCGGCGTAGTCGCCTGGCTTGCCGATCACCGCAGCCTGCGCCGCCACCGACGGCCCATGCGCGGGCTCCGGCAACTTTTGCGCGAGTGCCTGGCACGCAAAGACACAGAAGTAGACTCCCATGGCAAGAAGGATGCGATCGTCGGCTTTCCTACGGCAATTCATTCTCATCGGTCCTACGGTTCCGAGTTTACCTGCCTGGGTATTGCTATCGACCTATCCTGATTTATCGTGAGTCGTTATTTTCTTTTCCGCGGTCCACTGCGGTTGACAGTACAACTGGAGCAAATAGGAGGTCAGCAGTGGCGAGCATTTTCACGGCCACCCACCCTATCGGGCATTGTGTCATTTGTATGGGGACAGAATAGCAGCCCATTACGCCATCAATTTAGTTCGGTGCGCGATCCGGAAGTGAAGCTAAACACCGGCAAAGTTTTCGAGGGCTGCTTTGTTCTGAATCACCAGGCTCGCGCCGTTCAGAGAGACCACTTGTTTGTTTTTGAAGTCTCCGAAAGTTCGCGTTACTGTCTCCCGGGAAGTTCCGATGGCCTGGCCAATCTCTTCGTGAGTCAGGGCTAGTTGTACGCGTATACCCTGTTTGGTTTCCTGGCCCTTGGCACAGGAGTCCAGCAAAAACCGGGCCAATCGCTGGGGGGCCGAGTGCGACAGGCCCAGCGAGCGGATCTGCTCACAGGCAATCTGGTATTCGTTGCTCAGCTCCTGCGCCACCCGGAGCGAGGCTTCCGCGTGCTCGCGCAGCAAGCGCAAGAAGTCTTCCCGCTTCACAAAGTTGACCTGGCAGGGTTCGAGCGTTTCAGCAGTCGCCTGATAGGGCCTGCCGGAGACGGTGGCATGCAACCCGAGCACTTCGCCGGCATTGACGATTTTCAAAATCACGGTCTTGCCATCGCAGGAGGTCATCGAGAGCTTGACACGCCCCTTACAGAGCACGAAGACGCCGCGTGCAGCCTCCTCCTCCACAAACAACACAGCACCTTCGGGGTAGCATGTCGTAAACTTAATCCCCTCGAAGGCCTTCATGGCAGCGGGCGACAATCGGCAAAAGTATCCTTCTGACCTCAGCCGGCAGCTCTGGCAGTTTTCAGTCAGTTCCAGACCATAGGGAGCGCGCATTATCGGCCTCCAATCGTGTTCTCCGCTTGCTTAATATGATTCACAATGTCTCTGGTCACTAAGTTTCCGTTTCGCAGTTCCGCTCCTTGATGAAACATGTCGCCCAGGAGCTTTTCTCCCTCCGAGTCGATAAAGCTAACGTCCGATAGATCCACGACGACAGAATCTGCCGCGGTCCAACTCATTACGTCGCACCAAGTGCGCTTCAATTCCCTGACCCAGGGTCCGCTGAGTTTGCCCTCCAGCTTGATCACGTTGACTTCGGATTCGGTATTCACGCTAATCTTCAACATGTTGGATCACCTTCACTCTATAGCTTGCCCAATCGAGAACGATGCAATCACCTTGCCAAATCACGCATTTCTTGTTCCTTACTCAAAAGGCCGGAAGTCATTGAAAGATATCGGGCGCGAACGGCCCTGCGGAATTGCCACCGCTCAATTGGATCCTTTCACCCGATTGTCTGCGTATTTTGCCCCAGATTTCTGGCCTTGCGTGGTCGATCCAGGCTGTGGATGGAGGCGGGATCGCTGCATCGAGGCTTATGTTGAGGCGGTGATCGTCAGAGACTGACAATATGCTGCCATCTGACGCTATGTTGTCACAAGTCCTTCCGAGTTATCCGGAGTTTACGCATTTCTCTTAAAGTGGGTCTGAGTCGTCCCGCGGAGGCAGGCATACGGTGTAGAATCCGGTCACGCGCCGTGCGAATCGACAAAACGTCATTTAGAGATTTTCCAAATGGCCTTTGAAGTGCACTGCGGCTTGGTGATC
>JASHTY010000123.1 GCA_030040315.1 Terriglobia bacterium
AGAAACGACCCGCCGCTGTTGCTGGAGGTGTAAGTCACTCCGTTATATTCGGCGGAATTGAAGTTGCCGTCTGCATCCAGTTCATACACGGTCTGGGTGGAGATGGCATTATTGGTTTCCGTGCCGATGCCAAAGGTCAACGTGCCCGCAACGGGTGCGGACCCACTCGCAGATACAGACGGCAAGCTGAGGATCGAGCCGTTATTGTCAGTCAAAAAAGCCGAGACAGGATTCCACGCCTGGTAATCCAAGGGCGTGGTTTCAATAACATAGTAAAGCGTTCCCGCGGTCGTTGATATCCCGCTGCTTTCGTATTCCAGATACTGCCCGGTGGTGGTGCTGAGGCTTGTGCAGTAATTGGTCACTCCCAGGACGCAATCCTGCGGGAAATTGCCGATTCCCAGGATTCCATTGGACCCGAGGTTCGCTACACTCCCGGCGTTGAGTCCGTTCGTGGGCTCAATACCACCGCTTACGTTTTCGTAGATGCAAGGGTTGTAGTAGGCCGCGCCTTCGTACACGATGCCCTCAGGCGGAGTGTTGGTGGTGACGATCTGAATGGGGATTCCCGAGTTCGCTGCGCCGCCCGGAATCTGCGTGGCCGTTTCACCGCCGACCGTTACCGTCGCCATCGCCATGGGGCCCCAGGTATAGGCTAGATTGCCGAAGTCGACGCATTCCCACACAGGGTAGCCCGTACTCGTGTCGGTAATCGTCTGCAAACCCAGCGAGCCGACCTGCGCGCCCGTTACATTGTCGGCCCCGGAAGAAAGCAACCTCAGTCCCACCGAGCCGGTATCCACCAGAACATTGGGGATGGTGGTGCAGTTGGTCGTGCCGGGGACACAGACGGTGACCGTGGTAGTGATGTTGTTAGCGGAATCGCCCGTCAGGTCCAAAGAGACATTCACCGGCGCAACGTCGTAAAAGCCGTTTCCGGTCAGATTCACCGTCTGCGTGCTGCCCGATACCTCATTATTGTTGTCAGTAATCACCACGCCGGCCGAGCGTAATCCCGGCGCCGTCGGTGTAAAGGTTACATTGATGGTGCAGAAGCCCGCCGGGGCCAGAGAACTGCCACAGTTGTTATTCGAGCCGAAATCACCGGAATTCGTGCCCGTCACGGCAATGCTGGCGATGTTCAATGCGGCTGTACCCATGTTGCGTAAAGTTACCGTCTGAGCGGTGCTGGTGGTGCCCTGAAATTGCGGGCCGAAGGTCAAGCTGGAATCGTTTAGGCTGGCAAGTGGCGCTGTGGAGGTTAGATTGGTTGAGCCGACGGTCAGACCATTGGGTGCTATACCGACAGGTGTGCCGAGCGCCGCACCCGGAGATACCAGAGGCGACTCTGCCACGTACGTCGCCGTGATGCTCGTGGTGCCCGCAGAGACTGTGGTCGCCAACCCCGCGGAGTTGATTGTCGCCACGCCCTGCGCCGCCGACCACCAGACTACCGAGTTCGTCAAATCCGCATAGAACCCACTACTGTAATACCCCGTCGCCGTGAACTGCTGCGTTTGGCCCAGAAGGACCGAGGGCATCGCGGGCGTAACGACAATTGAAACCAGGGCGCCAACGTTGCCCATCGGCGCCAGTGAATTGACCGTCGGCTGGCCAATGCGGGGTCTGCTTATGGGGGGCAGCATCCGGCCCGGCTCCATTTCTTGAATATGAACCGCGCCGCCGGGCGACAATTCGTTCCGTGACTGGCTGGATATTGAAATTGCCGGTTCGGCCAGAGCCGGCGAGGTGTTGGATGTGGTCGAAACCGCCGCCGTCGAGGCCGGATTGCCCGCATCCAGTGCGGCCTTGGCGGCCGGCGAGAGGTCCACGCTGGTGTTCGGATTCGCGGTGCCGCTGATCCCTCCGCCACCGCAACCTGGGAGAATTGTAATGCTCGCACAGATGAACAGAACCCGGATTGAGTCTGCGAGCGAAACCCGCAATGAAACCGTCCCCGGATTGGATCGGGGGCGCAAGCCGTGGTCGTAACACGGTCATGCGCCCCCGCAGTGGGAAAACGACTTAAAACGCCCAATACCCGTTCGGGTATGCGCCCGTGCCCGCAAGGTTCGAAATGCCGACGTAGACGGGCCGGCCGAAGAAGAACGGCAGGCCAAGGTCCCAAAAATCGGTAGCGGTTGTGCACCCCGCTGCCGACCCACCCTCGCAACTAGGGCCCCCAAGATCATTGAAAGCCGCATTCCCCGATTCCACAAGGCTTACCTCATTTGCGATATTCAGCGTAATGTTGGGCGAGCTAATATCATTGATCCCGGATACCGTGAGCGGCAGCGTCTGAGTGGTGGACGGGCAGTAGAAGCCGGTGTCGGTTCCCCCCGATGTGCAATCGGATACGCTGACGCCATCTTGACTGAGTGCGGTTTCATCCGAAATATACAGGAAGCTCGTACCGCTGTCGAGGAAAGCCCCGCCACTATCTTCGGAAGTGTACTGCACCCCGTTGTACTCGAGGTAATTGAGATTGCCATACTCATCGACTTCATAGACCGTCTGAGAGGTAATGGCATTATTGGTTTCCGTGCCGATTCCGAACGTCAGGGTGCCCGTAAGCGGAGGCGATCCGCTAGTCGAAATCGTTGGAAGGCTGAGAATTGAGCCAGTGTTGTCGACAGGGAACGTCGAGACGGGATTCCACGCCTGATAGTCCAAAGGAGTAGGTTCAACAACAAAGGTACAGGGCGTGCTCGTTGTTGTGGTCGAGCAGTCAGAGCCAGGATACCCGGCGCTGTCATATTCCAAATACGTGAAGTCGGTGGTGGCGATGTTGGTGCAATAGTTCGTGGTCGCAACGGCGCAATCCTGCGGTGCATTGCTGATCCCCAAAAGGCCATTGGCGCCAAGGACTGAGACCGTGCCGTCGTTTCCGCCGTCGAAGGCGTAAATTTCACCCGTGGACGTTTCCCCATAGAGGCAGGGGTTGTAATACGCGCCTTCCTCATAATTTGTGTTGGTTTCGGGGTACCAAACGCCCTCCGGCGGAGTATTCGTGGTAATGATTTGAATGGGAATGCCCGTATTGGCCGCAGCGCCGGGAATCTCGGAAGCCGTCTCACCCCCCACCGTAACCGTGGCCATCGCCAGCGGGCCCCAGGCGTAATCCAAGCTGCCGAACAGGTAGCACTCATAAATTGGATAGCTTGTGGAGGAATCAGTAATCGTCGGCAGACCTAGCGAACCAACCTGCGTACCCGTTACGTTGACGGCCCCTGAGGCGAGCAGTCGCAAACCTATGGATTCCGTATCCACAATAACGTCGGGAATGGTCGTGCAAGTGGAGGTACCCGGCACGCACACCGTCACCGTCGTCGTGATGGCGTTGGGGATATTGCCATTCGGTCCCAGTGAAACATTGACCTGGACGGTGTTGTTAAAGCCCGCTCCCGACAAGCTGATATTCTGTGTGGACCCCGACACTCCGCCCGAATTATCCGTGATGGTCACGGCAGCGGAAAACGAAGCCACCGAGGCTGGTGTAAAATCGACATAGATGGAGCAACTGCCCCCGGCAGCCAGGGTCTGCCCGGCGTAAGTACACTGATTCGTGCCCGTCGTCAGTGCAAAGTCCGTGGGGTTCGTCCCACCGAGCACTATGCTCGCGATGGTGAGTGAAGCGCCGGGCGAGTTGGTGACCGTTACCGACATCGTGGAACTGGTAGTCCCCACCGAGTAGCTGGAAAACGACAGGCTGTTTTGGGAAAGGCTGACGGTGCCGACCGCGCCCGTTCCGGAGAGGGGAATCGTCTGCGGGCTGCCCGTGGCGTTGTCGCTAACGGAAAGCGTGGCGGTGCGCGTGCCGCTGGCGGTGGGGGTAAAGGTTACGTTGATGGTGCAGGTGTTATTTGTAGTCGCCGCAAGCGTCGATCCGCTGGCAGGACAATTATTCGTTTGGGAAAAATCTCCGGCGTTGGTTCCGGTAATCGAAATGGCGGAGGAAATAGTAACGGGCACCGTCCCCGTGTTGGTCAGCGTTGCGGTCTGCGCTGCGCTGGAACTGCCCACGCCCTGGCTGTTAAACGTCAGGCCCGCGGTAGGAGTCAGAGTGGCGGTGGGAGCCGCCGCGGTCGCCGTCAGGGCCACCGTTTGCGGGCTGCCCGAGGCGTTGTCGGCAATCGACAGGGTGGCGGTCAGGCCCGAGCCCGCGCTGGAGGAAGTGAAAGTTACGCTGACCGTGCAGTTCGCCCCTGCTGAAATCCCCGTGCCGCAAGTGTTGGTCTGGGAAAAGTCGGATGCGTTTGTGCCGGAAAACGAGAAGCCGGTAAAGCTGTCGGAGGCGCTGCCGTTGTCAGCAACCGTCACCATCTGGGTTTGAGTAGCCCCCACAGCCGCGGCAAAAGTAAGGGTGGTGGCCGAAAGGCTGACCCCAGGAGTGCTGGGCGCCGGAGCGCTACTCGAACCGCCGCCGCAGCCGGCCATAACCAATAAGCCCGTTAGGCCCGCGACGATGAACAAAACCCGCACCAGCGTGCAGAAATCCTGCTTATTTGAAAACGGCAACACTTTGTCGCGCATAATTCCCACTCCTTATCCCCAAAACCGGGGTCATTATTTCTGACTACCGACTCGTCGTGCCTGAAAACTGACTTTTTGGTCCTGACTACCGAATCATACTCACTTCTCAAAATCGACTGCCAAGGCTCGCTTAGAAAACGGTCTCGCTGATGGACATCACGCCTTCGCTCTGGCACGGCCTTCCAGGCCGCGCCTGCATCAGGGGCACGACCCTTCGCCCGAAGGCTTTGGGCCGCAGGGCGATGCCTGTGCCACAATTTTTGACTTCCGGCTTCTGTCTCCTTCTACTACTGCACCACTGCGGGTGTAAGGGTTGAGGGAATCAGGCTGGGCACCCAGGCGCGCCCCTGATAGTTCATCATTCGCCCGAAGCTGGTCAGCATGAAGTCGGTCCCCTGAATGGTGACCGCGCGGCGCGGGATGACGTTGGTTCGCTGGCCCTGCTGCATGTTGGTAAGGTAGGTTCCCAAAAGCTGGTGGAAGTTCGGAATGCGATGGCCCCTCCAGGAAACTCCGAACACCGTCCCCGCCGGCGAAACGTATTCGTTAATCACGCTGCCGTCCTGCATGGTGATCTGGTGAAGATTGAAGCCCGTTTTGGCCACTAGAGTGTGCTGGCCGTTGAATGCCTGGACATCCGCATCCACCGACGCGACGTTGCTTCCCAGCGCGGCCCAGGCCGGCGTCGTGGCCATCATCAGCATGAAAAGAATTGCAAGATTCCTCTTCATAAATTTGCTCCTGCCTTTCCCAGATATGGTTTCTGCCCCAAGTCATACCCTAGGACGATATTCTCTCACCAAAGGATTTCCCAAGGCTTGTTAAATAATTGCAAAATCCGCGCTTACAAGAAGGGGCTCGCGCCTGACAGCTACCACTGGTTTACCTTTGAAAATCCAAGCGCCCCAACTAAAACCCCTAGAAGGTCGTCACGATTCGCGCACCACACGGGCCGCGGAGGTTCCGGGAGAGTTGGCAATTGCTGCGGGTGGCCCTGGCCGTACATTTTAATACAAACACGAAATGGAGAAAGAAGTTTCCCTGTTGTAGTGACGGGTTCCGACTGACGACACGGCGGGACCGGGTTGTCTGAACAAGAAGTGTAGAAAGTCGGGGCAGTGCTTTCCAAACGCTGGAGGGACGCTACAACAAACTGCGGCATTACGTCCTATTGGCGGCGTGCGATTGAAATTTCGTGGAGGTCACGTCGGAATGGATTGAGGAAGATTGAGCCACGCGCCCTGGACAGCAGCTAGGCCGGGGCAATGCCGGTGGGTGAGCGGGACTCACGCCGCGTTCGGTTGCAGGCCGCGCAATTCGTGCATCAGAAGGTGAAGCGCCATCTCGACGCTCTTCAATGTGGCATCGGCGTCGTCAAGCTTGTTTTCCCGCGCCAATTGTTCCATCGTGCGCGCGGTTTCGAAGGCCAGCGGCGCGGCAATGTCCCCGGCGGAGCCCTTCAAGGCGTGCGCAGCGCGTTCCAAGCTCGAGGCGTTCCGGTCCTTCACGGCTTGACGGACGTCGGCCAGCAGCCTGGGACAAGACTCCAGAAACATCTCGATGAGCTCGCTCGCCAACTGCTCGTCACCCTCTACGCGCTCAAGCAAAGTGGCTCTGTCAAAAACCATGGCAGGATTTTACCTCCTGGGAATAAGTGATTGGTGGCCAACGGCTAGTGGCAAGTTCGGGAAAAAACCAACCCCCCCATCAACCTCTTTCGGCAGTTTTAGGGAAAACTTAACGTAAAAAGGTTAGGGAAGTTTGAAAGCCTGTGGCTGGCGTGACCACCACTGTAGGCGGCTTCAGGAGGTAATTTCGGACCGACCCACCAACGCCCACGCCGATATGGATAACTGAGGTCCAGCGTTCAAGCGTGTGGTGGCCGCTGCGGTGAAAGAGGTAGGAAACGCCGATGGAGGCCGCCGTGCCGGCCAGCTCAATGCCCACAAAGAGCGGTCGATTGTCGACGATTCGGTCGGTCAGCAGCCACTCATCGTTCCCCTCGTCGCGCAGGTGGCGGGTGGAGGCGTAGTCCATCATGCGCGCGCCGCCCACGCCCGCGAACAGAGCAATATTCTCCGCATCCCAGAATTTGTGCGCGGGTGTGCCGGATTCTGCCGCCAGCTTGGGCTCGGGAGCGCCAGCGGTGGGCAGATTCTCCTGCGCGCGCAGTCCTCCGCAACCGGCAACGACCGAAATGGCTAAAAAAAGGATCTGAGGTTTCGACATCTGGGGGAATTTTATATAAACACGCCTATTCGCGCCAGAAATTTTCGGAAAGGAAAAGGACTCACCACAGAGACCACGGAGAGCCACGGAGATACTTCTCTCTGTGAACCTCTGTGTCCTCTGTGGTTTATCTTTACCGAGAGTTGGGGTAGGTGTTCAAACGACGTTGGCCACAATTACGCCCTAACTCTCCGGTAGCGGCGGGCAGCCCGGGAATTCGTCCAGATAGGTATTGCCGATATATTGAAGGTATTTGATTCCGATCTCGCTGGTAAAAAAACCGTCGGCCGTAAAATCCCGGAGCTGAGCAAAGAATTTCACGCCGGGCGCCAGCGTGGGATCCTTGCGGGCATTGGCGCGAAAGGCAATCAGGTCAAGCTCCGTCTTCTGGTCGGCAGGTGAGCAATCCAGGTAGACCTTTCCATATCGGTCGCTGCACCGCGAGTCGAGCCATGCAATGCCGCCGCCGAGCGTCAACTGATACTCTTCATTTTCACTGGTGAGCAGATCGATGAATTCCGGCGCCCCCGCCTCAATCGCTCCACCGGTCTCCGCATCGGCGGGAATGATCGTCTGGCAAAGCGTGCGCAGCGTTTCATAGGAGTGCGGCGTGAAAAACTTGGGCGTGTAAGTCCCCGCGGGTGACTGCGCGCGCTCCTCACTCACCATCCGGTGCGCAAGCTCCGCCGCTTCCATGGGAATTACCCTCAGCACCGACCCGGCGGAAACGCCGAGGGCGAAATTCTTCAATACATCGCGGCGGGAAATGTTTGTCGGCATAATAAGCCCCTCGTGTATTCCAGCACCCGATGGCAGAAACAAGCGTTCATGTTCGCATGGGCCATCAGGCGATGGAAGGGCGGGGCTTCAGCACCGCCCTTCCTTGACTCTTAAATGTTCCCCTTCTTCGCCTCATCCAACAAATACTCCGACGCCCGCCAGGACAGAGCCAGAATGGAAATCGTGGGATTCTTGTCGGGGTCGGTCACAAAGCACGCGGCATCGGTCACAAACAGGTTCTTCACATCGTGCGCCTGGCAGAAGGAATTCAGCGCCGAGGTTTTGGGGTCGTTCCCCATCCGCACCACGCCCGATTCGTGAATAATCTCGCCGCCCACCTTGATTCCGTAAGGAAAATCGCCCGTAGCCTCACTGTGGGTCAGGTACGTGCCGCCCACCGATTCAACGATGGCGCGGAAAGTCTGCTGCATATCGTGCGCCATCTTGATTTCGTTATCTCCCCACTTGAAGTGAAAGCGCAGCACGGGGATTCCCCACTCATCCACGGCGCTGGGATCGATTTCGCAATAAGTGTCCGGATTGGAAATCATCTCACCGCGGCCGGACAGGTGGATGAAGGCGCCGTAATTCTGCTTGCAGCGCTGCTTCAGGCTCACGCCGTAGCCCTCGTACTGGTGGTTCACGCCGTTGAACATTCCCACTCCCGGCATGTGGCGCCCGCCGCCGAATTCGATGTGATAACCGCGCAGGAAATCATTCTTGCGATCGTACTTCCACCAGGGAATGTAAAGGTGCATTCCGCCCACACCATCGTGATTGTGGGGCGGCATTTTTTCGAGCGCGGGAATGTAGCCCGAGCCGTTGCTGCCCACCGAATCCATCAGGTAGCGCCCCACCACGCCGGAGGAATTCGCCAAACCCTGCGGGAACAGACGCGACTTGGAGTTCAGCAGCAGCCGCGCCGACTCGCAGGAGCTGCCCGCCACCACCACCGCCCGGGCGCGAACTTGCTGGTCCGTGCGCGTGGCCTTGTCGATGTAACTCACGCCCTCTGCCTTGCCCTGATCGTTCAACACGATTTCGCGAGCCATGGCGCCGGTAATCAGCGTAAAGCGTCCCGTGGCCAGGGCGGGAGGAATCAAAACCTGGCTGGAGCTGAAATTGGAGGCCGTCCTGCACCCGCGCCCGCACTGGTCGCAATAGTGGCAGGGCGGGCGGCCGTTCAGCGGCTGCGTCAGAATGGCCTTGCGCGCCGGGACGCAGAGGATTCCCAACTTGTCGCACGCGCGCTTGACCAGAAGATCGGAGCAGCGCGGTTTCGGCGGCGGCAGAAAAATTCCGTCCGGGGCGCTGGGAATTCCCTCCTTGGAGCCGAAGACTCCGATGTAGCGATCCACTTTGTCGTAATACGGTTCAAGGTCCTGGTAGGTGATGGGCCAATCGTCGCCGCGGCCGTCGTGCGAGCGCGCCTTGAAATCAACCTCCGCAAAGCGCAGGGCGATTCGCCCCCAGTGATTGGTCCGCCCGCCCACGATGCGCGAGCGGAACCACAGGAAATTCGACCCCGCCGCCTTGGTGTACGGCTCACCTTCGATCGTCCATGAGCCGTTGGGCGCCATGAATTCCGTACGGCCGAAATCCTCGTATCCGGCGCCGCCGATTCCCGCACCGCGGTGCGCCAGCTCATAGGGCCACACGTGTTCCTTGTAGTCGGTGTAGGGATGAACCATGGGTCCGGCTTCCAGCATTACCACGTTCAGCCCGCCCTCGCTCAGCACCTTGGCCGCCGCGCCGCCCGCCGCTCCCGAACCGATGACGCACACGTCATAAACTTTTCCCGTACGGATGATTTCCATGATGAATTGCTACTCCCTCTATAAAACCGCCGACAGACCAAAACCGTAACCACAGAGCACACAGAGAGCCACAGAGCAGCCTTCCTCTGTGTGCCTCAGTGACCTCTGCGGTGAAATGCCTTTCTTGCGTTGCGGCTCAGCCGCGCTAAGAAACTACAAATTCTTCCCACAACCGTCAACGTTTATTTCGGGCTGGTCGCACCTCAGGGTTCACCAATGTCCCGCACCACCCGGAACCCGTAATCCGCATACTGGAATGCCGGAGGAATGCTGGAGCGGGCAGCCACACGGCTCACCTTGATATGATGCCGCCAGGAGCCGCCGCGCGACGCGCGACGCTCTCCTGACGCGGGTCCCGCAGGATTTTGCTGCCGCGAGTGCGCGTAGTAGTCCGGCTGGTACCAATCCGCGCACCACTCGTGCACGTTCTCGCAGAGGTCGTAAATGCCAAATCCATTTGGCTCCCCGCGCCCCACGGGAACGGGTCCGCGCACGTCGCCGCCCCACCGCTCGCGATAATCGGCGCGCGATTGCGGCTCGTCATTGCCCCAGGGGTAGAGCCGGCCTTCTCCGCCGCCGCGCGCGGCGCGCTCCCACTCCGCCTCCGTAGGCAGGCGGTAATGGCGGCCGGTCAATTTCGTCAACCACTCGCAGTATTCCTGCGCTTCAAACCAACTGACGGAGACGACAGGGAAATCGAGATCGCTGAAATCGCTCCCATCCCAGTTGGGCGGGGCCGGGTGTCCCGTGGCCTGCATGAAGGCGGCGAAATCGCGGTTCCGAACCTGAAAAATCGCCATCTCATAGGCGGGCACGCTCACTCGATGCGCCGGGCGTTCCTCTTCGCGCCCCTGCTCGCATCCCATCAGGAATTCACTTGCCGGGACAATTACGCAATCGGGTTCAGCGAATCCTTCAGGGACAATATTGCGCGAACGGAGATCCTGGGGGTGCGTTGACATGAAAGCGTCAGAAACGGGACGCGAGTCCCGAGGTCTTTGCCACGGAGTCTGGGCTACTGAGTCTGGTAGGAAGCCAGGAATTGCTTCAGGCCTGCTTCGTTCAGCTTCAACTGGCCGGAGCGGAGGTACTGGTCCTTCAGGTTCTGGCGATAAATCTCAAACTCCAGGTTGCGTTTCTGGCTCAACAACTCCTCCTTAATCTGGTCGCGCTGGGAGGCAAAGTCAGCGTCGCTGGCGGGCGTGTGTGAAATCACTTTGAAGAGCACCTGGTTGTTGCCCACGCTGATCACGCTGCTCACCTGGCCGGGGTCCAGCGTGAACGCCCCGGTAAGCTGCGAGCCGTTGCCCGCACCTTCCACGTACTCCGTTTCACTGAAATCATTGCTGGTCTTGGGTGTCAGGCCGAGGGATTTTGCCGCCTTATCGAAGTCCTGCGTCTTGGCCAGCTCCGCCAGCTTTTGAGCTTTGTCCTTCGCCATGTCGACGGACTCCTGGTGGCGGAAATCCTCCTCCACCTGGGGACGGACTTCGTCAAGCGCGGGCACATGCTCGGGGGATAGCTGAATCAACTGGATGACGGCTTCGCCGCGCGGAACGGAAACCGGTCCGCCGACTTCGTTCAGCCGCAATTCAAACGTCAGGTTATCCAGGCCGTCGCTTTTGCCCAGGTCGGGAACGGGCTGATTGAACTTAAACAGCGGCGTTTCTCTGGCCACAAAGCCTGCCTTGCTGACAATATCGGCAAAATTCTGCGGGTTCGCCTTGATTTGGGTGGCCAGGGAGGTTGACAGGCTGTCCTGAACCTCGGCGACCCGCTGCTTCTCCATTTCGGCCTGGATGGCTCCCTTCACCTCGTCAAAAGTTTGCAAATGCGCGACTTGTTTATCCTCGACCTTAATAATATGAATCCCGTATTCGGTCTTTATCAGCCCGCTGACCTCCCCGGGCTTCAGGCTGAAAGCCGTAGACTCGAAATTCGCCACGGTCTGCCCGTGAACGATCCAGCCCAGCTCGCCGCCCGCCTGCGCCGTAGAGTCCTCGGAATACTTCTTGGCGAGATCGCCGAAGTTCGCTCCCGCCCGGATCTGGTTCAGAACGTCGGCGGCGGTCTTTTCCAGGGTCGCGACTTCAGCCGCCGTCTTGCCGGTGGTTTTGAAAAGAATATGCGCCACCTTCACGCGATCGGGGACGCGGTAATCGGAAAGGTGCTGGGTGTAATAATCATGCAGCTCCGCGTCCGTCACATTCACACGCGCGCGCGCCTGGTCGGCGTCGATCAGCACGTAGCGCAATTGCCGCTCCTCGGGGAGCTTGTACTTTGCGGAGTCTTTCTTGAAGAACGCGTCGAGCGCCTCGGGCGTTACCTTCACGTCCTTGATGAACTGGCTGGGATCGAACACCACGTAGTCGATCTTGGTCTTGTTGTTGCGGTGGCGGTATTGGGCCAGAACTTCCCCGGGCGTCACTTCGACTCCGTCGGTGATTACGGCGCGGATCTTATCCTCCAGCAGGCTGTTGCGAATCAGGGCCTCGAATTGTGGAAGGGTCTTGCCGGTGTTGTCCGCAATCATTTGCGCGGCCTTGTCCGCACCCACAAAGTTCCCGCCCGGATAGAGCCAGGGAATGCCCTCAAAAGTCTTAAGCACTTCCGCGTCCGTGACTTCAATCCCCATTTTGTGCGCCTGATCAACCAGGATGTCGCTGATTACCATCTGGTCGAGCATCGTGGGCGCGAACATCGCCATCATCTGCGGGTTCGTACCCATTTGCGAGTTTCTGAACTGGTCGCGAATTTTCTCATCAAGCTCCGCGCTGGTAATGGAATTGCCGCCAATCGTGGCCAGAGCGTTGCCCTGCGGCGTGCTGGTGTCGCCGCCGCCGATGGGCGCCATTACGATCACCATGCTCAGGCACACGATGCTCAGGAAGAAAATCAGCAGGTACTTCTTTATCTTTTCCGAGTTCGTGCGGTTGAACGAAAACATGATTGCTCCG
>JASHTY010000124.1 GCA_030040315.1 Terriglobia bacterium
TGTCGCTTGCGGCCACGCGGATCCTACGGCAACTGCTGTTCGGCCTGGGCCCGCACGACGCCGTGACCATGATTCTCACTGCCGTGGTGCTATCCGCTGTCGCCCTCGTGGCAGGCTTCATTCCGGCACGACGGGCGACCAAAGTCGACCCGATGGTGGCGCTGAGACACGAGTGAATTTCACAGTCGTCAGTACTCGGCGCTCAGTTCATTCCCAAAGCATCCTTAGACTTCCGCACTGGAACGGAATTACCGTAAACCTCAGCGCGAAGGGCGCGTCCCGTCCGCACTCCAAAAGCTGCGCTCTAGTGCTTCACCGTAATCAACACCACGCCGTGTGAAGGCACATCAGCGGAAAACTGATCGGCGATTCTGCCAAGGTCTTTGTGCTGCCACAGGTCGCGGACCTGAAGCTTTCCGTGCAGGCCCAGGTCTTTCCAGTTGACGCTTACTTTTGCTGTCGCATCGCCGCGATTGAAGAGCCCCACAGCCCACGTTTGGTGCATCAATTGCCTTGATGCGATCACGATCGGTCCTTGTTCGGAAATCTTCTTCACGGGATGCGCTTCGGGATCCTGATCGATGGCGATCACTTCAGTGTTCATCAAAATCGACTTCGTCTCATCGCTCATGGTACGCAAATCGTTTCCCGCCAGCAGGGGCGCGGCAAGCAGCGACCAGAGGCTCATGTGGGTGCGATACTCATCCGCAGTCATTCCGCCGTTGCCGATTTCCAGCATGTCAGGATCGTTCCAGTGTCCGGCCTGGGTGTATTGAGCAATGTCGAACTGCTTGAAGCCAATTTCTTCCATGCGCTTCCAGGTGTCATTGATGTCGCCGGTCGTGCGCCACAGGTTCGCGCCCACTTTCGGACCCCACTTCCAAACATCCCCCAGGCCGTATTCGCACAGGCTGAAGACGATTGGCCGCCCGCTGGCCAGAAGCGCTTCACCCATTTTCTGGTAGACGGCCTGCAAGTCGTCGTTCTTGTAGATGCGCCCCGCGCTGCACCAGTCGTACTTCAGGTAATCGAACCCCCAGGCGGCGTAAGTTTTGGCGTCCTGCACCTCGTGACCGTAGGTGCCTTCGTAGCCCGCGCAAGTCTGGGGCCCGGGCGAGGAGTAGATGCCGATCTTCAGCCCCTTGTAATGGACATAATCAGCCAAGCCCTTCATGTTGGGAAATTTGGTGTTGCCGGTAATGTTGCCCTGCGCGTCGCGAGGGCCTTCCCACGTGTCATCGATGTTGATGTAGATGTATCCCACGTCCCTCATGCCGCTGGAAACCATGGCGTCAGCCATGGTTCGCACCGTCACGTCATCCACGCGCCCGGCGAATTTGTTCCAACTGTTCCACCCCATGGGAGGCGTGAGCGCCAGGCCGTTGTCCGCAACGTCGTGCAGAGCCGGCGGCGGAATCTCCGCAGGCGGCGCCATGGCTTCCGGAGTGCTTCGCTCGCCCTCGGCCCTGGTAATGGGTCGATTGAAATAGTTCACTTTCAGTGACAGCTTCGTCCCGTCAAAGTCGCCGTCATAAATCACTTTTCGTTCCGGATGCTCCTTCGAAAGCACCACGGCCATGTGCAGTTTCCCGCTGCTCAAGCTGCCGTCGCTGATCGCGTACTTGCGGCCCCGCAGATACGCGTCACCGCTCACCTGCTGCCCGGATTGCTTCAAATCAAAAAACGTCTTCATGATGTTGCCATCGCCCGTGGGAACGTTTAGAACCCAGAAGCCGGAAACATCGCTCTGAGCCGCCGCCGGAAGCGCGACGGCCAGGATTGCGGAAGTGAGTAGAATGCCAAAGAGAATCCGGCCTGCCATGGCCGCGGCCGGTGAATGTGAACGAGTCGCAGGTCTCATCTTTTCCCCCAAATCGAATATGCAAGTGTCGTGCCGCGCGACATTCTACCGCAGATTCATTGGGATTTTTCGGGCTTGTGACGTGGGTGCCTCGCCCCTACGATGCGGACTTCCGTGAATTCTTGGGCACAAAATAACCAAGACGCACCACACCATCAGGAAAGCGCTTCACGTTGCGGAGTTCGAGCTGCACCAGCCGATGGCGCGGGTGGAGCAGCGGTATGCCCTCGCCGATGAACGTCGGAATTAGGTGGATGCGGAACTCATCAATTTCGCCGGCATCCAGAAACGAAGCGATGATCTGTCCCCCACCCATCATCCAGATGTCCTTGCCGGGCTGCGAGCGCAGCCGGCGGGCGAAATTCTCCGCGGACTCGGTCACGAACTCCACGCCGGGCGGCGCGGACTTCGGCGGGTGGTGAGCGAACACGAAGTTTCTTATCTTGGGGCCGAAACCCAGGGTCTTGCCTTTGAAGTGCGCGAGCGCCTGGTCGTACGTCTTTTTTCCCCAGATGATGGTATCGATGGAGCGAATCAGCCTGTCAAAGCCGTAATTGCCCGGCGGGCGCGGACGCTCCAGCCAATCATAACTTCCGTCCCGGCGGGCGATGAAGCCATCAGCGCTGGTGGCAATGTAGACGATGATCTTGCGCTGCTTCTTCACGGGCATATAACGCTCTCGCTTGCCAGTTGATTGCGCGGCATTGTACCCCAGATGCATGCTCATTGCTTGATGATGGTCCCATCGTATTTCCGGATTTCTCCCCATCCTCCGTTCAGATGGTTGGGGCCGTCCCGGAAGGGGTACTTCGCGGCGAGCTGTTCGTTCACCTCAATTCCCCATCCCGGCGCATCGCTGGCCCACAGGAAACCGTCCTTATAGGTGGCGCAACCCGTAAAGATCTCGGCTTCGACGCCCTTGATCACTCCGCCCTCCTGGATGCCGAAGTTCCAACTTGCCAGATCCAGATGCAATTGCGCCGTGTGGCCGACGGGCGAAACGTCCCCCGGGCCGTGCCAGGCGGTTTTCACTCCGAACTGTTCAGCGAGGATGGCGATCTTGCGGGCCGGCGTCAGACCCCCCACTTGCGACAAGTGGCAGCGGATGTAATCGATCAGGCGCTCGGAAATCAGCGGCTGCCACTCGTGCGGGTTATTGA
>JASHTY010000125.1 GCA_030040315.1 Terriglobia bacterium
GCCGCCGGCGAATCCCGCCGCATGGGCCGTGACAAGGCTCTGCTGAATTACTGCGGTAAAACCTTCCTTGAGCACGTGACCGTTAACCTTCGTGACGCGGGAATCGAAAGAATCGTAGTGGTGCTCGGTCATCACGCCGAGCAGATCCAAAGCCGGGTGAATCTTGCGGGCGCGCGCATTGTAGTGAACAACAACTACCAGCTTGGGCAAACTTCGTCACTCCAGGCAGGCCTTGTTGCGGTGGCAGCCGAATCGGCTGATGCGCTGATTCTTTGCCTGGTCGATCATCCCGCCATCACCGCGGGTGTAATCCGCACGCTCGCCGGGCGCTTCGAAGCCACCCACGCGCCGGTTCTGATCCCGACACACAATGGCGAACGCGGCCACCCCATTCTAATCAGCCGTGAGTTGTTCCCCGAACTGCGCGCTCTTGCCCCAGGCGCCGCTTCCAATACCGTCATCCGCAAATATCGTCCCCAAACCGAGTTCGTTGAGGTTGCCGAGCCGGGAATCCTGATGGACATAGACGATCCCGACGCGTATGAGAGACTATTGGGAGGGGAAGGCAGCCGGCAGTAGGATTGACGCGAGGTCGCGTCGTCATCGTGAGATTAAGCCCCAAAGGGGCGCTCCAACAAAGCCCAGGCCGAAGGCCTGGGTTTGGCAGCACGTTTCCATCCTCTCAGCCCTGAAAGAGCGACATAGGAAACAACAGGGCCACAGCCCTCCGATTCAAAAAGCTTCGATTGCCCTTTCAGGGCTTGGGACCTCGCCAGGCGCATGCGCCGACCCAGGCCGTTGGCCTGGGCTTCATTCAGTCGCTCCCTTGGGGCTCAGGCTAAACCCCAAGCGCCAGACTCAACTAAATTGTCACACTTCGCGAGAGAGGAAAGAGAGGCGTGGCGGTTGGGGTCTCGGACAAAAAACTGCGTCTTTTTGGCCTCGTGCTTCGTATTGCCTTTAGAATGGAAAACAGCCTTTATCTGTTCGTGAACTCGATGGAACAACAGACACGCGAAATCGCGCGGGGGCTGCGACAACGGGACCCTGACCTGTTGGACGAGTTGATTGGCCGCTACCAGTACCGGCTGCCACGGTATCTATGGACGCTCACCGGTAATCGCGAGACGGCTGAAGACCTTTTCCAGGAGACCTGGATTCGCGTTTTGGAGAAAGGCCACCAATACAACCCGCGCTGGCGATTCGAAACGTGGCTGTTCTCGATTGCGCGGAACCTGGCGATTGACCGCTTACGCCAGCGCCAGCCGGAGAGCCTGGACGCGCTGCTGAATCCAGGCGAAGACGGTGCGGCGCAGGAATTCCCCGACCGCCATACCGCGACGCCGTATGACTCTGCCGCGGCAGGAGAGCAAACGGAGCGTATCAAGGGTGCGCTTCTGCGCCTTCCTCCGGATGCGCGTGAGGTTCTGGTGCTGCGCTTCCAGGAAGATTTAAACTTGACCGAAATTGCGGAGGTCATTCGTACACCGCTCTCAACCGTAAAGTCGCGCTTGTACCGCGGCTTGGAGGCGTTCCGCAAGCTTTTCGAGGAGGAACAGGCATGAACGCCGATATCCACGAACGCGCGTTGCGCTTGATTGATGCCTGGCACGTTGAAGGAATCTCTACTCCCGACCGCGTGTGGCTGGAAGCACATCTGGCGGATTGCGAGGCATGCGCGGCAAGGGCGGCTGCTACTGAGCGAGTTATTCAAGCCGTGCGCAGAAACACCATTGCTGTCGATCCGGCGCTGGTGAGCACCACCCAGGCTCGCGTGCGCGGGCAGGCACGGGCAATGCAGGAGAATCAGTCCCGCCTGCGCGCCGTGTGGATTTCCTGTGCGCTCTCCTGGATTCTGGGCGCGCTGACGGCGCCGCTTTTGTGGCAGGGCATCGCGTGGATCGGCCGGCGCCTCGAACTTTCACAGGCAATCTGGATCCTGGCGTTCACACTGTGCTGGATTGCCCCGGCCAGCCTGGTTGCAGCGTTCGCCGCATGGAAATATTCGGACGCCTCGGAAGCGGCGAGAACGCGGAGGCATTGAAATGCTTGATGCAAACATTTCGGTGATGAATTTCACACGGGCCCCCTGGCCGGCGGCGGCTCGTACCCTTTAATAGAAGGCCGCCGCGTGCGGCCAGAAGAGATAATCCAATGACTCAAACTTCCGGAGAAAGATTCAATCTCGGCGAGGAGCTTAACCTGATTCCACAGGCCATGTACTTTGTGGCGGTTATTGCCTTCCTGGGAATTGAAGCACTGTTCATCTTGGTGGTATTCCGGCAGCATCCCCACCCGCCCGCCCTGATTCTACAGATCCTAGTTGCCGCACTGCCCGGAAGCGTTCTGGGCTTTCTGTTGCTGCTGGTTGGGTACGTGAACCGTGACGCCAAGCGCCGGGGCATGAACTATATGATGTGGACATTTCTGGTCCTCTTCATTCCGAACGCCATTGGCTACATCATCTACTTCCTTCTCCGCCAGCCGATTGTGGGCAAGTGTCCCCAGTGCGCAGCACCCACAAATCCTTCTTTCAACTTTTGTTCGAAGTGCAAGTTCAATCTCCATCCTGCTTGCCCGCAGTGCCATCGAGCGATTGAGCTGGGCGCGGTGTTCTGCCCATACTGCTCGGCTGATTTAAAGGGAATCGCACCGGCATCGCAAATCTAGGAAGATCATAGGCGTGGAAAGCAGGCAGGCACTGGAAAAAAGTGGAGTGGAATTCTGCGAAAAAATCTCACCGTAAAAGGCAACTGGAAGCCTCACCATGCCAGCGGCGCTGACAAACTTGAACTCCTAGCAAGCCGCAACCCCCTCGCGACGATGGACTTCGCAGGATACGCTTCATCCCAGTGCCTTTAGATTTGAGGCAGATTTCCGTTGACAAATTGCCACACGCTGTTTAATGTTTCCTCATTATTTGCGAGCGGGCTTTGCTGGTCCGCGCGCAAATTGCGTCTTGGAATTGTAAACGTGGATTTCGTCGGGGCTTGTGTGGGGGAAGCTGACGAGAGTCAGCAGCATTCCGGCGATGGCGACTTTCCGTTTTCAGAGATCCGAATTCCCACCGATTCAGTGTCCACCGCATCCCCTTTTCACTCGGTGCGAACCTTCAATCCTTGCGTTGACAGGACATCAGCAAGAAGGAGAACCTCCATGCTTTGTGGCCGACTTGTAAGGGCTTTCGGGGTCAGTCTGGTTTGTGCAGTGGGCATTTTCCTTGCCGCCCCATTGAGCTATGGGCAATCATCCTCCGTGGCTTCCATCACCGGGACGGTTTCGGACTCGAGTGGAGCACTTGTGCCGGATGCCGCGATAGAAATTCTCAACCAGAACACCGGCATCAAGATCACGACGCGATCCAACGCGGCTGGTGAGTTTGCGGTTCCCGACCTCCCTGTGGCCGTTTACACGGTGACCATCGCCAAGGAGGGATTCAAGACCTATTCGCAGACCGGCATCCAGCTCCATCCCGCGACGGTGGAAGCGATCACCGCCACGCTTCAACCTGGCAGTACGGTTTCTACTGTTACAGTGCAGGCAACTGCCACGCAGGTCCAGACGAGCACGCCCGAAGTCGCCAGCCTCGTCTCCTCCACGCAGGTGAATACGCTCCCCCTGAACGGCAGAAACTTTCAAACTCTGGGCGCGCTCATCCCCGGCATCATCAACCTGACACCCGACTCATCACTCGGCCAGGGCAACTTCCAGGGCACCGTGGCGATGTCGATTGCCGGCATGGGAAACGCCGGCAGCGTGTATTACCTGGACGGGGCGTTTGACATGAACGGGGCTACGGCGACCATTCAGCCGAATCCGGATTTCCTTCAGGAAGTGCGCGTGCTCTCCAACAATTACGGAGTTCAATACAACCTTCAGGGTTCGAGCGTGGTGCTGATGGAAACCAAAAGCGGGACCGACCAATTTCACGGAACGGCATTTGATTATCTGCGCAACACAGACCTGAACGCGCGCAACTGGTTCGCTGCCAGCTCCCTGATCATGCACCAGAACATCTTCGGTGCGACCCTCGGCGGCCCTCTGTTCCTCCCCGGTCATCGCCCCAAGAACCCTCGGACATTCTTCTTCGCGGGAATCCAGGCGGCAATTCTTTCCGATGCCAATACCATCACGGGGACAACGCCCACGATGGCTGAGCGGCAAGGCAATTTTGGGATTATTTGCAAGACGGGCTTTACCGCCGCCGGGACCTGCAATACCGCCTCCGAACAACTGATCAACCCCGCCGCCGCCGGTGCGCCCTTCGCAAACAATGTCATAACGACGACACTGAACAGCAATTCCCTGGCCCTCCTGAATGCCACGGCGTCACTCCCCAACTATGTTTCGCCGACCGGAGCAGCGACGAACTACATCAATGTGAATCCCATTTACACCCGGACGCGTGACGACGAAATCAAAGTAGACCACGATTTCGGCATGCGTACGCGGTTGATGGCGGAATACATTGACAGCCGGCAGCTTTACCGATCCTCCTACAACACTATTCTCGGCAACCCATTCCCCATCAGCTACAGCGTCGAACCGAGCGAGTGCCAGACGGCGCACGTTCGCCTGACCAACACCATCACGCCCAGGATGGTGAATACAGCGGGCGTCTCCATGGCCCAACTGGTGGTTACCATCGACTTCAACGGTATCGTGCAACTGAGCCAAGTTCCAACCTTCAGCCAGACCCTGCCCTATTCGGGCGGTTACAATCAGCAGTTCCTACCCACTGTGACATTCTCCGGGGGATATGCGTCGATCGGAGGCCCTTCCCAGTACCCTCTCTATCATGCCTCGACGATGAACAATGAGTTGACGGACGACTGGAGCTACCTGCACGGCCATCACTACATCCAGGCAGGTTTTGTTCTCCATAAGGGAACCAAACGCCAGAACTCTTTCGCCGCCTCCAACGGATCGTGGTCCTTCACCGGGCAATTTACGAACAACAGCATCGCAGATTATCTGCTCGGGGACTCCGCGTCGTTCACCCAAGCCAGTTCGCAGCCGCGCTTCTACGCACACAACTACATGTTTTCACCCTACATTCAGGATCAATGGAAGGTCACGCGCCGCCTGACCGTCACCGCCGGCTTTCGCTGGATGGATATGCCCGGCACAAATCTCCAGCCCGGCTTGGAGGCAATCTTTGATCCCGCAATCTACAATCCCGCCAATGCCCCAACCGTGAACAGCAGCGGCACCATTACCGTCACACCAAATTACAGCGCGACAAACGGGTTGTTGTTTAACGGCGTCAACGGTACGCCCCTGAACTTCACCACAGAACACTGGGCATACCTCTCCCCGTCCGCTGGATTTGCCTGGGACGTCTTCGGTGACGGCAAGACGGCGCTGCGCGGCGGGTATGGAATTTCCTACAACAATCAACCCTACCAGTCCTTCTGCGCCAATCAGTGCGCCGTGAATCCTCCGCTGATTTCGACCATCACCCTGGTAACGCCGTCCTTCCCAGACCCCATTGGCGCTGCGCAGAAACCCGAACCCGCGCCCAGCCTGAACAGCGAGGACCGGAACGATCGCTCGGGCCAGGTTCAAACTTTCAGTATGACCCTGGAACACCAGTTCGCAGGTTCCTGGTTTACTTCCATCGCCGGGGCTGGCGCTCTCGGCCGGCATCTGACCTCGCTCTGGAATATCAACCAGCCGCTTCCGGATGCACCGTATCAATTCAATCCCGTAATAAATGCCGGGACGACGTTTGAATACCTTTACGGCCCGTTCCAGGGTTATGCCGGCATCAGCCAAATTGAGCCGGCGCTTAACGTCAACTGGTACGGGTTGGAAATTGGCGTGCGCCACCCCGTCGGGCACAATGTATCGCTGACCGTCGCCTACACCTGGCAACACTCTCTCTCAGAAATACGCGGCAGCTCGTTCTTCGATAACGAGACGGGCGTCGCGGATGTCTACGATCCATCGCTCGATTACGGAAACGCCGCCACCAACGTGCCGCAAAGCCTCTCTTTCGGTTACATTTACAACCTGCCCTGGTATCGCGACGCGTCAGGTTGGCAGAAGTACACGCTGGGCGGCTGGAGAGCCACCGGACTGACCACGATTGAAGACGGCTTCTCCCAAAATCCCGCGCTGAGCATCGCGCATCCGGGACTGGCGAATCGTCCCAACACGACCGGCGAGTCCGTGGTGGGACCAAAGACGGTCTCCGAATGGTTCAACACAGGGGCCTTTGCGGCTCCTGCCACCGGATACTTCGGAAGCGCCGCCCCCGGCGACATCTACGGACCGGGAATGTGGGATTTCGACCTGGCCATCTACAAGGACTTCCACTTTCTGGAACACCATAAAATCGAATTTCGAGCCGAATCGTTCAACGTTTTCAACCATACGAATTTCAACGGCGTCGGCACCAGCTATGGCTCGGGGACTTATGGCACCTTAACCTCTGCCCGTGACCCGCGCATCTTCGAATTCGCATTGCGGTACGAATTCTAATCGGAGGAGTACCTCGAATTTGAGTTTGCGGCCTGGGATTGTTTTGAGAGCAAGGAAGTTTGGGCCATGGATCGCGGCCTTGCTTGCCTTGAGTGCAGCTCCAGCATTTCTGGTGTCACTGCCCCAGGGCCGGCTGGAGCCCAACGTCATCCTGATTGTCGCGGACCAGCTTAGGGCCGACCAGATTCACGCCTACGGCAATTCTCGCGACACTACCCCTAACATCGATCAACTTGCATCGCGGGGAGTGCGGTTCGAGCATTTCTTCACCGTGGGCTCGTGGACCGCTCCGTCGTTTGCCACATTGCACACTTCCCTGTTCCCGTCGCGCAGCGGCGTTACTCTGCTGTGGCACGCCGGCCAGCCGGTTCTGAACAAGGACATCCCGGTGATGACCGAGGTATTTCACGACCACGGCTATTACACCACCGCGGTCGTCAACAACA
>JASHTY010000012.1 GCA_030040315.1 Terriglobia bacterium
CTGATCCTGCTGTTCGACGAAAAGACTTTTGAGGAAATCGACAAGCTGGTGGAGCACCGCTGCCAGGACTTCGGCCTGGCCGAGCAGCGCGTCCCTGGCGACGGCGTGGTGACCGGCTTCGGGAAAATTAACGGCCGCCTGGTATATGCCTTCGCGCAGGACTTTACCGTGTTTGGCGGCTCACTGAGCGAAGCCAATGCCGCCAAAATCTGCAAGGTGATGGATCTGGCGATGAAGGTAGGCGCGCCGGTGGTGGGCCTGAACGATTCCGGAGGCGCGCGCATTCAGGAGGGTGTGGCATCGCTTGCCGGCTATGCGGATATTTTCCTTCGCAACACCCTCAGCTCCGGCGTCATCCCCCAAATCTCCGCCATCATGGGGCCGTGCGCGGGCGGAGCCGTCTATTCACCGGCTATTACGGACTTCACCGTGATGGTCAAGAATTCCAGCTACATGTTCGTGACCGGGCCGGATGTCATCAAGACCGTCATGCACGAAGAGGTGAGCAAGGAGGAGCTGGGCGGCCCCATGACTCACAACGCCGTGAGCGGCGTCGCCCACTTCATTGCCCGCGATGACGCGGACGCCCTTGCGCTGGTCCGCGAACTGCTCAGCTTCATGCCGCAGAATAACCAGGAGGATCCGCCGCGCGTCGAAAGCCGCGATCCCTCCGACCGCCGCGACGAAGCTCTGGACTCGCTCGTGCCCATCGAGCCCGACAAGCCTTACGACATCAAGGAGGTCATCACGCGCGTGGTGGACGATGGCTACCTGGTGGAAGTCCACGAACACTTTGCCAAGAACCTGGTGGTGGGGTTCGCGCGCCTCGCCGGACAGAGTGTGGGCATCGTTGCCAACCAGCCCGCCGTGCTGGCAGGTTGCCTGGATATCAACGCCTCCGTAAAAGGCGCACGCTTTGTGCGCTTCTGCGACGCGTTCAACATTCCGCTCGTTACCTTCGAGGACGTTCCGGGTTTCCTGCCCGGCACGCAGCAGGAATACGGCGGCATCATTCGCCACGGCGCCAAGCTGCTGTTCGCCTATGCGGAAGCCACTGTGCCCAAAATTACCGTCATCACCCGCAAAGCCTATGGCGGCGCGTATTGCGTAATGTCTTCCAAGCACCTGCGAACGGACGTGAACCTCGCCTACCCAACCGCGGAAATCGCCGTCATGGGCCCGGAAGGCGCTGTCAACATCGTTTACCGCCGCGAATTGCAGAAGGCCGACGACCCCGAAAAGCTGCGCCGCGAGAAAGTGGAGGAATTCCGCGAGCGCTTCGCCAATCCCTACATTGCCGCCGAGCGCGGCTGGGTTGACGCCATCATCCAGCCTCGCGATACCCGCCCCAAACTCATCGCCGCCCTGCAAATGCTCGATTCCAAGCGCGACTCCATGCCGCCCAAAAAGCATGGGAATATTCCGCTGTAGAAATTGTGTGTATAATGGTAGGGTCATCATACACACGGAGAAATCATATGGCAAAAATAGCACTAAAGAGAGTAAACCTGATGCTTGAAGAGGCCAAGTTGCGCCGCTTGCGCCGGCAGAATAGAGCGCGGAGCAACTCGGAGGCAGTTCGCATGGCTATCGATCGTGAGTTAGCCATAACTGGCATTCAAAATGCTCTTCGCGGTTTACAGCGAATCGGCGGAGTGGAAGATGTATTCAATCGAGCTCCGGTAAGAAACAAATGAGCGGACGCCACGACCGCCTCCTTCTCGACACCTCAATCTATATCCGCTATCTGCGAGACCGAGTGCCTCGCTGGGTGGCTGAAGATCGCGCCGTCGTGGAGCGAACCGTCCTTACCTGGGTCGTGGCGGCCGAGCTTTATGCAGGCACGCGCAATGCGGATGAAAAGAGATGGGTTGATGAGCTTTGTCGCTGGCACCAGGCTCTTGGTACATTATCACATCCCGGACCGGAATCATGGCGGCAGGCAGGTCTTTTGGCCGGGAGATATCGTCGTATCCACGGGGATTTGCGCATGGCTGACCACTTCCGCGACCTCCTGATTGCGCTCGAGGCGTCCAAGCACGACGCCACATTTTTCACGGAAAATGCAGACGATTTTATTCGTTGGAAAAAACTTTTCCGATCTGCGGGCCGGTCATTGAAGCTGGGCAATTTGCAAGAAATGGGCGACTAAGTATTGGGGAATCTGAGTTTCTATTTCTGCAAAACCCCATCGATAAACGGATCGATCACCTTATCGCGAACCTCTACCGAAATGTAGTGGCCGAAGCTCGGATAGATGATCGCTCGGGCACTCCAACGCAAAGTCTTCCGGCCCGGCATGATTGCGGTGATTTCAGGACTGATATGCCGAATCATGGTCGCGGTGGAGAGATATGAAGCGAAGAAAGTCCCCATCCCGGTATGCTAGGGCGCCGATTCGCTGGCTCAGACGAAGCGAATACACTTTTGCGCCATTCGGTGCGGTTAAGTGCTCAATCGCTTCCCAATGGAAACCCCTGTGACGGTACAGCGCTTTCCAATCCAGTTCGCGCAGGCGGTTGAGAGCCGCAACCACTTGCTTCAGTTCCGCCGTTTCCAGCCGGAAAAAGACTTCCTGAAACTCCGGGCTGTTGAGGTCCAGACGAACACGGTTACCGCTGGCGGGCACGCGCACGCCTCACTTTTTCAGGCAGGTGTTTTAGTAATGCGCTTGGGTCGGTTTCGTGCGGCTTGGTTTGCGCCGCCCAAGCCAGGCCACGCTGGATTCGCGAGCGATGGGGCTCTTCAAGAGTCCAAAACTGGCTCTCCGGCACCATCCTGATTGCCGTAAGGACGATCCTCCCGTCTCCGAAGCGTTCTAAGCGTAGCATCTTGCCGGCATAGCGCTTTCCGAGCGAGATCTGCCCGCTTTGCCCAACCACTTTGATTTCACCCTCACCCTGCTTTGCTGATACTTGTTTCATGCCTTAATGCTATCATGCTAGACTAATTACCGCAACAATCCGGAAAACACTCGGCGTTGGGAGTGACCGTGTTCCGCAAAATTTTAGTCGCCAATCGCGGAGAGATTGCCGTGCGCATCATGCGCACCTGCCGGGAGATGGGCATCCGCACCGTGGCCGTCTTTTCGGAGGTCGACCGCAGATCGCTCCATGTGCGCTATGCCGATGAGGCGTATCACGTCGGCCCGGCGCCCTCGGCGGAAAGCTACCTGTGCATCGACCGCATTCTTGACGCCGCCCGTCGCAGCGGCGCGGAGGCGATTCACCCGGGGTACGGCTTCCTGGCGGAGGACCCCGACTTTGCGCGCGCCTGCGAGGATGCCGGAATCGTCTTCATCGGCCCGCCGGTGGGCGCGATGGAATTGATGGGCTCCAAGACCGCATCCCGCCACGCGGCGATTCAGGCGGGGCTGCCGGTTGTCCCGGGCACGGACCGCAACCTCGAAAGCTTTGAAGAAGTGCACCGCGTCGCCGGTGAAATCGGATATCCGGTCATGCTGAAGGCCTCGGCGGGCGGCGGCGGCAAGGGAATGCGCACGGTGCGGCAGGAATCCGAGCTCGATTCCGCCTGGCGCACGGCGCGCTCTGAGGCGCAAAACGCCTTCGGTGATTCGGCGGTCTATCTTGAGAAGTACATCGAGCGCCCGCGCCACGTGGAAATTCAGCTTCTGGGTGACCATCACGGCAATTTGATTTACCTCGGCGAGCGCGAGTGCTCGCTGCAACGCCGCCACCAGAAAGTTGTGGAGGAATGCCCCTCACCCGTCGTGAATGACGGTCTGCGCCGCCGCATGGGCGAAACGGCGGTGCGTATCGGCAAGCTGGCCGGATATTGGAACGCCGGAACCGTCGAGTTCCTTCTCGACGCAGGCGGGAATTTCTATTTCCTTGAGATGAACACGCGCTTGCAGGTGGAGCATCCGGTTACCGAGCTGGTCACGGGCATCGATATGGTGAAGGAGCAGATTCGCATCGCGGCGGGAGAAATTTTATTACTGCGGCAGGAGGACGTGCGCATGCGCGGGGCGGCGATCGAATGCCGCATCTATGCTGAAGATCCCGCCAACAACTTTTTCCCCTCTCCGGGGCTCATCACGCGCCTGCAGCCGCCCTCGGGGCCTGGAATCCGGCGCGACAGCGGAGTGTATGAAGGCTGGCGCGTTCCGCTTGAATACGATCCTCTGCTTTCGAAGCTCGCGGTGTGGGCGGAAGACAGGACGCAGGCGATCGCGCGCCTGCGACGCGCGCTTGGTGAATACGAAATCCAGGGCATTCGCACGAATATTTCATTCTTCCGGCGCGTGCTGGAGCATCCGGATTTTGTGGCGGCGCGGTTGGACACGAGCTTCATCGACCGCGTGCTGGCTTCCGGCTTGATGGAGGAAGAACCGCCTTCTGAGGAGGATGAACTGGTGGCCCTGCTCGCGAGCGTGTTGCACGCTGAGCAAAATCACGTCGCGGCGCCTGCACGCCCCGCATCCAACGCGGCGTGGAAGCATGCGGGGCGTCAAGCGTTGCTGCGCCAGCGGCCTTCGCGGGCCGGATGGAGGTCCGCGTGATCCTGCGCGCCCGCCTGCATCACGGCTCGAGAACCGTTGACCGTGACGTTGAGCTGAAAGCGGCCGAAAACGGCAACGGATTGCGAAAATTCCGCGCGGGCAACCGGACTGTGGAGGCGCAATGCGAGGTCATCGCTCCCGGTGAGTACTCATTCCTGACCGGGGGCCGCTCCTGGAGCGTTTCCGTCTCGAAGCGTGTGGGCGACTCGACCGGCCCGGGCGGGCCTTTTGTGGTCAATGTCGGCCCGCGGGAATACCTGGTGGAATTGCGCGACCCGCGTCAGTGGCGCCAGCGCGGGTCCTCACACGAGGCTGAAGGCCCCCAGGAAATCACCGCGCCTATGCCCGGAAGAATCGTGAAGTTGCTGGTGGCGGAGGGCCATGAGGTGAAACGCGATCAGGGATTACTGGTGATTGAGGCCATGAAGATGCAGAACGAACTGCGGGCGCCGCGCGCCGGGCGGGTGGAGCGAGTGTATACCGCGGAAGGCCGCGGAGTAGATAGCGGCGCGCGCTTGGTGTTGCTGGTGTGAGAGTCAGGATTCCGGATTTGACGCGGGATAAGTTCTGGGGAAGGGCGGGGCTTCAGCCCCGCCGATGCGGACGACACCATTGAGGCGACCTTCCGGCCCTGAAGTAATATCGCCTCGGGGACTGAAGCCCCGCCCCTCTGCCGCCCTCCAAATAAGAACCTTTACTTCTGAAAGGAGGTACTCGCCGCGAATTATCCGGCCGGATTGGGCATGCCGCCGGCCTTCACCACTTCTTCCGCCAGGTGGTTGACGACCTTGGAGCGGTTGCGCAACATCTCGATGTAAGCGGCCTTCAGGAGCTGCTCCTTCTCGTTGCGCAGGGTCTGGCGGATGGCGCTCTGCACGCGCAAGTCCGCAAGCGTGTGCTGGCCGGCCTCCTCCACGCCCAGGAGCTTGAAAATGTGGAAGCCGATGTTGGAACGGATGATGTTGGAAATTTGCCCGACCTTCAGCGAATTGACCACCTGCTTGAGCGCGGGATTAAGGCCCGAGGCGGGAATAAAGCCCATGTCGCCCCCGCCGGCCGCAGTGCTGGGATCTTCGGAATACTCCTGCGCCACGGTGGCGAAATCCTCGCCGCGCATGAGTCCTTCATAGAGCGCCTGAATTTTGTGCTCAGCGGCGGCGGGAGTCTTGGCATCATCGTTCTTCAGGTTGCGAATTTCGGCGTCCGGGCGGGGGGTCACCTGGACCTGCGCGATGTGATAGGTGGTTTCGGCAACGTTGAAATTCGCCTTGTTCTTCTCATAGTATGCGGCAATTTCAGCATCGGTAACATTTATATGCGAAATAATATCCTTATTGATGAGCTTGGACAGAATCAGGTTTTCGCGAACCTCCTTGCGCAAGCCGTCGTTATCCAATCCCTGCTCCTGAAGCTTTTTCTGAAACTCCTCCGGAGTGTAGGGACTCTTGAGCTCGCCTACCTTTGCGTCGACTTCGGCCTCTGACGCCGTGATGCGGGAGTGGGAAGCATGAATGACCAGGATTTGGTTGTTGATCAGTTGGTCCAGAATATTGAGCTTGAAACTGAGTGCCTCTTCCGGCGTGTCGGGATCGGCGGTTTGCGTTTGACGGCCGCGGTACAGGCGTTCCACCTGCTCGCGATAGATGGGCTGGTCGTCAACTTCCGCCCACACTTCCTGGCCGGCCGGGGGTTTGCGGGATCCGCACGCGGGCAATAGGATCAGGCCGGGGATCAGGACCGGCAGCAGCGCGCGCAATGCGGGCGCCACGAAGATATGAATACGAATTGTTTTGGTCATGTCGTCATTTTACCCCGCGACGCGTTCGCCGTGGGCAAAATCGCGGGCATCTGATAAAATAGAAGTTCGGATTATTTCAAGTTTCTTCAAGAGGAGTGGTTATGGCTCGCACTTGCGACCTTTGCGGAAAACGTCCCCAATATGGCAATCACATCAGCCACGCGCACAACGTGACGAGGCGACGCTGGAATCCCAACCTGCGGCGGGTCCACGCGCTGGTGCAAGGCGTGCGCAAGAGAATCTACGCCTGCGCCTCCTGCCTTCGTTCGGGGAAAGTCGTGAAAGTCAGTTAGGTAATTTTCGGTTGCGGGCAAAAACCAGCAGGATGGCAGCTTCTGCCG
>JASHTY010000126.1 GCA_030040315.1 Terriglobia bacterium
ACCATGATGGCCCCGGCGTAGATGATGACCTGAAGTACGGCCATAAATTCCGCACCCAGCGACAAGTAAATCACCGCCAGCGCGCAGAGCACTACAATCAGTGAGAGCGCACTATACACCGGCGTGCGCTGTAGCACCATGTTCAGCGCCGCCAGCACGGCGATGCCGGCGAAAATGTAAAATATAAAGTTCATTTCTCAAATCACGCTTGCCGTCTGGGCCGGTATCAAGCCGAAACCTGTTCCGGCAGCCTGGGCCGGAATTTCAAACGATATGGTTGCTGGCTGCCACGCTCATCCGTGCAGAGCAATCAGGAAACCCGTGACAAGAATATTCGCCAGCGCCAGGGGAAGAAGGAATTTCCATCCCAGGGACATGAGCTGGTCGTACCGGAAGCGGGGAAGCGTTCCGCGCATCCAGATGTAGAAAAACATAAAGAGAAACACTTTGAGCAAGAACCAGAAGACCGGAACGAAAATGCGAACAATGTCGGGCAGAAACGACGGGTTCGGTCCGTGCCATCCGCCAAAGAACAGCAATGTGGCCAGGCAGGACACCGTCACCATATTGGCGTATTCGGACATGAAGAACATGGCGAACTTCATGCTGCTGTATTCGGTGTGGTACCCGCCCACCAATTCCGTCTCGCCTTCGGGAAGGTCAAAGGGAACTCGATTGGTCTCCGCAATCGCCGAAGTGAAATAAATAAAGAATCCGACCGGCTGCACAAAGATGTACCAGTGCGGTACGAAAGTATTGACTCCGAACAGGTGCCAGGTGCCGCTTTGGGCGTTGACAATGCCGCGCAGGCTGAGCGTGCCGGCCATCATCAGCGTGCCCACCACGGCCAATCCCAGTGACAGCTCGTAACTGATCATCTGCGCCGAAGAACGCAGTCCGCCCATGAGCGGATACTTGCTGTTGGAAGACCATCCGGCCAGAGCGATGCTGTAGACACCCAGCGACGTCACTCCGAAGACAAACAGCAGGCCAATATTCAGGTCCGTGATCTGAAAACCAATGGGATGACCATGAAATGTGAAGGTTTCACCAAAGGGAATCACCGAAATCGAAAGAAAGGCGAGAACAAATCCCAGGAACGGGGCGAGCCAGAAAATAAATTTGTCGCTCGCCGCTGGAACGATCTCCTCCTTCAGAATGAACTTGATTCCGTCGGCCAAGGGCTGCAGGAGTCCGTGCGGACCTACAAGATAAGGTCCCCAGCGAGCCTGAATGTGCGCCACAACCTTGCGCTCCAGCCATGTCGTGTAGGCGATTCCTGTCAGGAGCAACCAGAGCACAATCGCGATCTTCACGAACGCGACGATGACCAGAACCGTGGTGTCAGAAAATGTGCCCATACGGTCTCTTTGCTTCATCCACGGAATTCAGCGCCCAACTGAATCTGCCCACGGTTCCCGATGTGAACAGTGAGTCCCGAGATGAAAAGATCAGATCGTCACTCGAGAGTTCAGGCGGCGCACCCGCCGGCTGCGTCGCGACGGCGCGGCCCACCAGCAGGCTGGGCAGCGGAACCGCATAACCGCGGACGCGCGCAATGATTTCGCGCAGCACATCGTCGGAGGTGCGGTAGCTCCACGCATGCCCCATCATTCGAGCGAGCGCCAGCAGGATCTCCAGGTCGCTGCGCGTGCCCGCCTTGCGCATGGTTTTCTTCAGCGCCTGCACCTGGCCGCAGGTGTTCGTCACCGTGCCCGATTTTTCCGCGAAGCTCGTAGCGGGCAGAACCACGTCGGCGGTTTCAGTGGTCTCCGTGGGGAACAGTTCTGCCACCAACAGGAAGGCAAGCTTGCCCAGATGGCCCTTTGCAAGTTTAAAGGTTTTGGCAGGGTTCGAGCCGAAGACCAGCAGGGCCTTGATCTCACCCGAGTCAATTCCTTTTAAGATGGCGCGAATGTCTCGGCCCGGAGCAGGAGGAATTTTTGCTTCCCAGGTTGCTTCCATTTTACCGCGTGCCGTTTGGTCGGAGAGCGCATGGTAACCGGGCAGAACGTCCGGCAGTAACCCCATGTCTGCTGCGCCCCGTGAGTTGGCATAATCTCCCAGCGCCACAAACCGTGTGCGGCCGGGAAGAGAGAGCCCCCATTGCACCAGACCGGTTATGTCTTTTCCTTTGATCTCATCACCGAAAACAATGACGGTGTCAGACTCTTTCTGAAGCTTCTCGCGAAGAGCAGTCAGGTCATTGGCATTGGCCGCAAGCTGCAGAGCTGGCGTACCCGCCAGAGCGCGAATTGCATCAGCTTCCATTCCCTCCGGCACCCGTACGAACTGCCTGGCCTGCCGCAGGAGTTTGATCTCGCGATCATTCACAAGATAAACATGCGCATCGTGGTTCCGGGCAGCGTGGCGGATTTGGTACGCAATCAACGGGTGCTGGTGTGTTGGATCGTTTCCGATCGCCAGAATGCTGCGCGCTTCGCCAATCGCTTCGATGGTCGCGTGGCGGTCGTGCGCCTGGGCGGCGGTCAAGGCGGCGACGAGCGAGGAGAAGTCGGCAGTGCGGTGATGATCCAGATTGTTGGTTCCCAGAACGGTGCGCGCGAACCGTCCGAGGAGGTAATTCTCCTCATTGGTGGTGCGATTGGAGCCGATGACAGCAACGGAAGCGGGGCCGTGCTCTCTCAAGAGTCCCTGCAGGCGCGCGACCGTCAGTTCCAAAGCTTCTTCCCACGTGCTCGATTCCTGATGTCCGTTCTTGCGGATGAGCGGAGCGGTCAGGCGCT
>JASHTY010000127.1 GCA_030040315.1 Terriglobia bacterium
GTGATGCAGGCGAATTGTTCATACAGTTTGGCGCCCGCATCGACCATACTTTCGCCACGTATGCCGCCGCTCAGCCACTGCTCATAGGCTGTGGGCTCCATGACAATCACTTCGCCCTTCATCATGGAATGGTTGGTGCCGCAATACTGGTCGCAAAAGAGGTGGAACGATCCGGTCTTGGTAGCCTGAAACCATAGTGTCGTATACATTCCCGGTACCACGTCTTTCTTGATGCGGAAAGCCGGAACGGAAAAGTCATGGATCACGTCTTCAGACGTCATCGTCAGTTTGATGGGCCGGTTCACGGGCACGTGCAGCTCATTGATTTCTTCCACGCCCTCGGGGTGCTGCAACTTCCACATCCACTGCTTGCCGACGACGAATATTTCCGTGGAAGCAGCGGGCGGGCGCGAGTTTCGAATGAACACGCTCGTCCCCCACAGGAAAGTAATGGTTACAAGGCCCAGGGGGATCAACGTCCACGCCAGCTCCAGAGGGATGTTGCCCTCGATCTGCTCCGCGTGCTCCTGGCCGGGCCGCCGCCGGTAGCGTACGGCAAAGTAGAGGATGGCGAGAAAGATGATGGCCGTGAAGAACAGGTCAATCGCCGTCAGGAAGTAGTAAAGATAGTCTACTCCCGGGGCGATGGTGGAAGCCTGTTCCGGCCGGATTGAGAAGCCTTGCCACATAAAGGCGATTCAAGATTCAAAATTCAAGATTCAAAATCAATAACTCACGATTCAGAATCAGAACTCACGATTCAAAATCGGAACTCGCGATTCAAATCAGAATTCATGATTCAAATCAGAATTCAAAATTCAAAATCAAGCGTGGTGACCGCCTCGCGAGAGCGCAAACATCAGCGTTCCCAGCGAGAGCACGGTAATCACCCCGCCGATTCGCAGCACTCGGGAAACCACCACACTGTACTTTCCCTCTGCGGGATCGTACTGGCAGCAGTAAAGAAGAACGGCATCGACGGGACTTCCGATCTTCTCGGTCGAAGCCTCCACCAGCGCCAGGCGAATGTCGCGGGGAGGATAGAGAATTCCATAAAAGTAGCGCGAAACCTTTCCTTGCGGGGTCAGCACTACGATTCCGGTGGCATGCGCGAACTGCCGCGTCTCCGGAATGTAGTTGTAGTGAAATCCCACGGCCTGGGTCAGGGCTCGAATCGAGGGTTCCTGGCCAACCAGGAAATGCCAACCCTCTTTTGCGCCGGGCCTTCCGTAAAGTCCGACGTACACGCCCTTCTTTCCCATCGCCATCTCGCGCGTTTCCGTAGGGTCGATGCTCACGGTCACCACTTCGAATTGCTCGCCGATATTGAACTGCACCTGGCGCAGTGCGTTCAGCAGGCCGTTTTCCGCCATCGTGCACAGCATCGGGCAAGTGTAGTAGACAAGAGAGAGGATAACGGGCTTCTTGCCGAAGTACGAACCCAGGGTCACCGTCTTGCCGGTTTCGTCCTGAAACTTCAGATCGAGCGGCACCTGATTATTCAACCGCTGGTCGATTCCCACGCCTCGCAACTGCGGCGGAGTAACGGCGGCGTTATCCTGCCCTGCTGCGGCCCCTGCAAGGCAGAAAATCAGGAGGGCGAGCAGCGACGCCACTCTCGGGCCGGGCAGGGATTTGAGGGTTCCTCGAATCAGCGGCATCTTCACTGCCTTCCCTCCGAAACAGCGGAACCAGAAGATGGATGCGATGCATCCGCAGCCGCGCGCGGCGCTTTCATCGCCCCACCTGCGGCTTGTGAACTTCCCCGCACCGGATAGCCCTTTTGCAGAAGAATGTCCATCGCTCGTTCCACCGGAATTCTCACGACTCCGTTTTGCGAATCCACCCAACCGTATGTGTTCAAGAGCTGATCCTGTCCGTCCCGATAGTGCTTCAGGTCCTGGGGGGCGGTGGTTTGCAGGCGCGGTTCAGGCGGCATGGGACGAATGTCCTCAAAGGGTGAAGCCGGTGGGCCCAAGGGTTGATTCCGGACGAAGAAATGGAACACCGCCGCGCTGGCCAGCACGCCCAGAATCACCAGTCCCGCGACGCCCGCGGCAAATCCCAGCAGCCGGCCAAAGCTGATGTCGTCGGCTTCATAGCCGAGCCGGTGTTGCTCCGGTAATTTCTCAGGATCACTCATTGTCTACTCATTCAACCTTCGTACTTTCTACGCGTGATGCACGGCGTGATGCAGTATTTCCTTCAGCCGCGGGTCCTGCATGGGAAGCGCGGGCCTGCCCCTCATTTGCGAAAGGAACCGCCACAGCCACAGGCCGCCGAAGCCGATGACCGCAAGCCAATCGGTCAGGTGGAATTCCGGTCCCGAAGGTTCAAACGCCGGCACGGTCAGCCAGTAGATATCGACGAAACTCATCACAATCAGGCCCGCCGCCAGCCAGCCCATCGACGCGGCGCGACGCTTCACGAATCGCATGAGCAAGAGCACGAAGGGAACCATAAAATGGAAAACGATGAGCGCTATCGCCACGGGTGTCCACGGCCCCCGCGCACGGACGATGTACCACGAAATCTCGTCGCGCAGGTTCCCCGCCCAGATGATCAGATATTGCGAAAAGGAGAGGTAGGCCCACAACATGGTAAAAGTCAACAGCAGGTTGCCATAGTCATTCAGTATTAGCGGTGTGACCAGGCCGGAAAAAACCTGCCGGCGGGCCAGCAGAATGACGGCCACTGTCACCAGGGCCATCGCCGCCAGTGCTTCCGTCACCATGAAGATCATGCCATAGATGGTGGAAAACCACGTCGGCTCAAGCGACATCACCCAATCAACACAGGCAAAGGTTACGGTTAGTCCGAAGATGAGGATTCCCGGCGCAGAGATCTTCTGGAGACGTTGAGTGAGTTCGGGATCGCCCGTTTCATCCTGCTGGCGCGACCACTTGGTCAGGAAATAGGCGAGCAACAGCCACGCCACGAAATAGATCACCGCGCGCGTCAGGAAGAACGGCACATTCAGGTAGAATTGCTTGTATTGCAAAAGGGGGTCGGAGTGAACTTTTAGCGGGTCCGCCCAGCTATATAGAGTGCGCAATCGGAACAGGATCGGCACAACCAGCACAGCCATCAGATAGAAAGTTCTTATCCCCGACTCCAGCGGACGCCTGAGGGGGAATCCCCAAGTGCCGCCAATCAGGTAGTGAAGCATCAGAATGGCGGAGCATCCCAGGGGCAGGCCGATAAAGAACACGAAAGCCAGGAGATAGGACCGGAAGAACTGCACAGGGTCGTGGAACCCCAGAATCGCGCAGAAAACGAGGGACGCCAGGCCCACACCTAGAGCCGGCTTCTCATATCGTTCCATTCCCGACAGGGTTGTTTCCACCGCGTTCATTTTCCCCCGCTCGTCAACGTGCCCCGCTCGTCTGCCGGCACATCATCCAGGGTGGCGTGTTGGCTCAATTGCAGCGCCCGAATGTATGCCACGATGGCCCAGCGATCTTCCACCGGGATTCTGCCCGCATAGCTGAACATGGCGCCGTAGCCGTCTGTAATGACCTCAAAGAAATGCCCGGCCGGCGCCTGGCGCAGCCGGTCAATGTGATAGGACGGCGGAGCAGGGAATCCCCGCTGCACTACCATTCCCCTTCCGCTGCCGGTGTAGTCGTGGCAGGGCGTGCAATAGATATTGAAGCGGGCGCGGCCGCGGTCCAGCACCTGGCGAGTGATGGGGAAGGGAAACTGGTCCACTAATGCCCCGTTCATGCGGCCTGTGTAGAGCAACTGATCGGTATGCGGTTGCCCGTGTATGACCGTGTCCGGAATCTCCGGGCGGTTGCCGCGTCCGTCCTGAAAAAAGGCGCTTGCCCTGTCGGCCTTGATCTTCGGCTGGATGTGCATATCCACGCGGCAGGCGCAGGCGAACACTGCAGTCAACGCCGCAAACGCGCATCGCATCGCCGCACTACCCATTCGAACTCTGCCGGACTCAGGCCTCAATTTCTGTCACCTCGCGGCAATTCAAGCTCTGCAGGAACTCCCGCGTTTTCTGCGCGTCAAATTTCGCGTCGCGCGCTTTGATGCAAAGAAAGAATTTATTACGCGTGGCCAATTCAAATCGCGGAGCATTAAACACTGGATGATATGGCGTGGGCAGACCGTTCAGCGCCAGCATTCCAAATACCGTCGCCAGGCCGGCGCACAAAACTGTCAACTCAAAGGTAATGGGGATAAACGAAGGCCAGCTATTGTACGGTTTCCCGCCGATGTTCAAGGGATAGCCGATGACATTTGGCCACCATTGAAGGAAGAATCCCCCAAAGCAGCCGGTCAGTCCACCGATCAGGCAGATAAGAGGCACGCGGGTCTTGTGGAAGCCGATGGCCTCTGCCAGCCCCTCCACGGGGAAAGGAGTGAATGCGTCGATCTGGCGGTATCCCTCCGCGTAGGTGCGCTCCGCCGCCTTCAGCAGTTCTTCCGTCGTGTTGAATTCGGCCATCAGGCCGTACAGCGGGTGTCGCTTCATTGACAACCT
>JASHTY010000128.1 GCA_030040315.1 Terriglobia bacterium
CACCCGGATATGAAGCGGCTCCTGCTTCCTGAAGAGTGGGTGGGTTACCCGTTGCGCAAGGATTACGACATTCTGCGGCAGGACGAAGCCTGGGTGAAAGCCAACTTGGGAATTGAAAGCGGACAGTAGCGATGCAGGAAACCACATTTCTCGATGCCAACGAGCTGGTCATCAACATGGGGCCGCAACACCCTGCCACGCACGGGGTTCTGCGCGTCAAATTGAAGCTCGACGGCGAGCGCGTGCTGGGTACGGAATGCATCATCGGCTACCTGCATCGCGGCGTTGAAAAAATCGCGGAAAACCGCACCTACGCGCAGTTCGCGCCTTACGTCGATCGCATGGATTACGTAGCCGCCGTCACCAACGGCATGGGTTACGTGGAGGCGGTGGAAAAGCTGCTGGGTGTCGAGATTCCTCCGCGCGCGCAATACACGCGCATGATTCTGGCGGAACTTCAGCGCATTGCCAGCCACCTGCTCTGGCTTGGCACTCACGCGCTCGATATCGGCGCCATGACCCCGGTCTTCTACACCTTCCGCGAGCGCGAAGAAGTCCTGAAGATCTTCGAAGAGTATTGCGGCGCCCGCCTTACGACCCATGCTTTCCGCATCGGCGGCCTGCAATACGACCTCTACGATGGATTTGAGCGTGACGTCAAGAAATTCTGCGATTACTTTCCCCCCAAGGTGGATGAGTACGAACAACTACTCACCAAGAATCGCATCTGGATCGACCGCACGCGCAAGATAGGTGTCATCACCGCCGAAGACGCAATTGCCCTCGGGGTGACCGGTCCGGTTTTGCGCGGCTCGGGAGTGAAATGGGACATTCGCAAGGCGCAGCCCTATGAAGCCTATGACAAAGTTGAATTCGATGTTCCTGTGGGCGAGCACGGCGATACCTATGACCGGTACGTGGTGCGCATGGCGGAAATGCGCCAGTCGATACGCATCATTCGACAGTGCGTGGAGCGCATCGCGCCCGGGCCCATCTTCGGCAAGGTGGGCAAGGTGCTCAAACCGCCGGCGGGCGAGGTCTACCATTCCATCGAGGCGCCCAAGGGTGAACTCGGCTACTACGTGGTGAGCGATGGCACGGTGAATCCGTATAGGGTGCGCGTCCGTCCGCCATCGCTGATTAATCTTCAGGCGCTTGACATCATGTCCCGCGATCACCTGGTGGCAGACATCGTGGCAATCATCGGGACGCTCGACATTGTGCTGGGTGAAGTCGATCGGTAGAAAATCGACCATGCTTGAGAATGCATTCGAATTCGTGATGGCGACGCCGCTGCTGCTGGCGTTGATCAAAATTCTGATCATCTTTGGCGTGCTCTCGGGGATTGTCGCCTACCTTGTCTACATGGAGCGCAAGGTATTGGCCTTCATGCAGGCGCGGCTGGGGCCCATGCGGGTGGGCCCGTGGGGATTGCTGCAGCCGGTGGCTGACGGTTTAAAGCTGCTGCTGAAAGAGGACATTATTCCCGCAGGCGCCGACGAGTGGCTGTTCCTGCTTGCACCTGCCATCAGCGTTTTTGCCGCGTTCACGGTATTTGCGGTCATCCCGTTTGCGGGAAATTTCTATGTAACCGACATCAACATCGGTCTGCTCTTCATTCTGGCGATTTCTTCGCTTGGCATCTACGGAATCATTTTGGGCGGCTGGGCGTCGAACAGTCATTATCCGTTGCTGGGTGCCCTGCGCTCATCCGCGCAACTGGTAAGCTACGAGGTGGCGGGCGGAATGGCCCTGGTAGGCGTGCTGCTGCTTTCCGGTTCGCTCAGCATGGTGGATATCGTCGAACGTCAATCAGGTGCGGGTGTTTGGTACGTCTTCCTGCAGCCTGTGGCGTTTCTTATCTATGTAATTGCGGCCGTGGCGGAGACCAATCGCAATCCCTTCGACCTTCCCGAGGCGGAATCTGAATTGACAGCAGGCTTCCACACAGAATACAGCGGATTCCGGTTCGCGCTTTACTTTATGGCGGAATACACGAATATGGTGGTGGTATCGTGCATTGCGGTAACGCTTTTTTTGGGCGGGTGGCTGCGGCCGTTTGCAAGCGTTTCGGCGCTGGATTTTCTGAAGTTTGCTCCCATAGTGGCTTTTCTGGGTGCGGCAATATTCATAGTATGGCTTGGGTTGAAGAGCTTAGTCACGCTGGAGCGCTACTTTTTCGTTGTTCTCGCCGCCGCTTGCGTGGGGCTGGCTGTTCTGGTGGCGTATCCGGCCATTCTCAACGCCATCCAGGGAGTATTTTGGTTCAGCGCTAAGGTGCTAGTGTTCCTTTATGCTTTCATCTGGTATCGCGCCACATTTCCACGCTACCGGTATGACCAGTTGATGAGCATCGGCTGGCGGGTGATGATTCCACTGGCGCTTGCGAACCTGATTGTGACCGCAGTGTTGCGCTATTTCTGGCTGGCGCATCACGCGGCGACGGCAGTGGCGGTGCTCGGCAGACAATAAGTAGGGGCAATCCTTGCGGTTGTCCCGCCTAGGCGGGAACGACCGCGACCGGTCGGCCGAAGGCTTTTGGCCGCAGGGCGAGCGCCGCCCCTACGGGCAAATCACGGGCTGGAAGCCCGTGCTACGAATAAGGCAGGTGACCATGGACTGGAAGGATTTTTTCCGCAAGATTTTCCTGATCGACTTGATCAAGGGCTTGCGCCTGACGTTTTCCTATCAACGTCCAGACGCAATCTACACGGAACAGTATCCGTTGGAGCGACCGCCCGTGGCCGAGCGTTACCGCGGCGCCCCTCGCCTGAACAATCACCCCGAGTCTGGTGAGACGCTGTGCATCGCCTGCAATCTGTGCTCGATTGCCTGCCCGGAGAACCTGATTGTGGTCGGCTGGGCACGCACTGAAGATCGCAAGAAGCGGCTCACGACGTTCACATACGATCTTTCGCGCTGCATGTTCTGCGGATTGTGCGAAGATGCCTGCCCGGTGGACGCACTGGAATTGACGCAGGACTTCGAAATCGCCAACTACACGCGCGAAGGAATGATTTGGGACCGGCAGGCGCTGGAAGAGGGACCGCAGCCAGCGAGGTATACGCGATAAGGGTTGAGGGGTGAAGGCCAAAGGATACTAAAGGCGCGAAAAAGAAAATGTAAATGGTAAGAGGTAAATGTTAAAAGGCGATTAGCACGATTGGGCGATTCAGATTCTACATCTTAACTTTTACACCTTACTTCTTACATCTTGTCTTTTGAAGTTTGAAGTTCTATGGCTGAACTTGTGACATTCATTATCCTGGGCTTATTGGCCCTCGTGTCCGCGCTGATGGTCATCACTCGCCACAACGCCGTGCACAGCGCGATTTGGCTGGTGATTACGCTGTTCGCTGTGGGCGGAATTTTCCTGCTGCAGCATGCCGAATTCCTTTTCGCCGTGCAGGTCATCCTGTATGTCGGCGGTATCACCGTTCTGTTCCTGTTCGTCGTGATGCTGGTGGACATTGATGTGCAGCTCAAGCAGGCCCGCTTTGCGCGGCAGTGGCAACTGGCGCTGGTGACGGCATTCCTGGTGGTTGCACAGCTCGGTTATGCACTTTACAACCACGGCCTGGGACTTAATCTGCCCTCCCGGCCCATGGTGCCCGCGCCCGCGCAAAACACCCAGGCGGTCGGCATGGCGCTTTATCAGAATTACATGTTGCCGGTGGAGATCGCGTCCATTTTGTTGCTGGTCGCGATGGTCGGGGCGGTAATTATGGCCAAGAGGAAATTGCAATGATTCCCACGGAGTATTACATATTTCTCGCCAGCGCGTTATTCACCATCGGGGTCATTGGTGTGCTGACGCGTCGCAACGTACTGATCATTCTGATGTCGATCGAATTGATTCTGAATGCCGTGAACATCAATCTTGTCGCGCTGTCGCAATATTTCAAGTCCGTGGATGGACAAGTCTTCGCCATTTTCGTAATAACCGATGCCGCCGCGGAAGCCGCTGTAGGCCTAGGCTTGATTATCGCGTTGTTCAGAAACAAAGAGACTGTCAATGCGGACGAGATCGATCTCCTTAAGTGGTAAGTAAGTTTTGAACCCATGCTCGACTACATTTGGTTAATTCCGATATTCCCGCTGACGGGAGCGGCGATTCAGCTCTTCTTTGGCCGTCGTCTGTCCAAGGCGGCTGTGAACCTGTTTTCGGTGGGCCTGCCGGGCTTGTCGTTTCTCTGGGCGGCGGGATGCTTCGTGCAGTTTCTAGGTCTTCCCGAACAATATCACCACGTTTTCCTGCGCCACCTTTATACGTGGCTTCCTGCCGGTGCGTTTCATCTTTCCAACGGATCGCTTGGTAATTTTGTTGTGAATGTGGGCATGCAGCTTGACCCGCTTTCCTGCGTGATGATGCTGGTGGTTACGGGCGTGGGCTTCCTGATTCACGTTTATTCCATGGGGTACATGGCGCACGAGGGCGGATACTACCGCTTCTTTGGCTATCTGAATCTGTTCATGTTCTCCATGCTGGTCCTGGTGCTGGCGGACAATTACCTGATGATGTTCGTGGGCTGGGAAGGCGTGGGGCTCTGCTCTTATCTGCTGATCGGATTTTATTTCCTGCGCAAGTCGGCGTCAGACGCCGGAAAGAAGGCGTTCATTGTAAATCGCATCGGTGACGCAGGCTTTCTGCTCGCCGTAATGCTGATCACCGTGACATTTGGCTCGCTCGACTTCCAGCGCGTCACCGATCTCGCGCGTGACCCTCACTTCCATGTGGCCGACGGAGTCATTACCGCCATCTGCCTTCTGCTCTTTGTGGGGGCGACGGGAAAGTCCGCGCAGATTCCGCTCTACGTCTGGCTGCCTGACGCGATGGAAGGCCCCACACCGGTCAGCGCCCTGATTCACGCCGCGACCATGGTGACCGCGGGCGTTTATATGGTGGCGCGCTCGAATGCGCTTTACGCACTGTCTCCGCACGCGCTGGCGTGGGTGGCGGCAATTGGCGCGTCAACGGCCATTTGGGCGGCGCTGATCGGCCTGGTTCAGAACGACATCAAGCGCGTGCTGGCGTACTCGACGGTAAGCCAGTTGGGTTACATGTTCCTGGCATGCGGCGTGGGCGCGTTCGGCGCGGGCGTATTCCACCTGATGACCCACGCGTTTTTCAAAGCGCTTTTGTTCCTTGCTTCCGGCAGCGTTATTCACGCACTCTCCGGTGAGCAGGACATGCGCAAGATGGGCGCGCTCAAATCCAAAATTCCTGTCACCTACGCCACGATGGCGATTGCGGCGCTGGCGATATCCGGGATTCCGCCGCTTGCCGGATTCTTCAGCAAGGATGAGATTCTCTGGGACGCGTTTGCCGGACCTTACGGCCACCCGATGCTGTGGGCCGTGGGCTGGATTACCGCGGGCTTGACGGCGTTTTACATGTTCCGCCTAATCTTCATGACGTTTTGGGGCGAGTCGCGTGTCGATCACGACGTCGAACACCACATTCATGAATCTCCGAGGTCGATGCTTATTCCACTGGTCACCCTGGCAGTCCTCTCAGTTATCGGTGGCTTCATCGGCTGGCCGAAGTCGTTGGGCGGGGGCGATTGGTTTGGGAAATTTCTCGATCCGGTGTTTGAGGGCAATCCCCTGGTGTCGGCGCAGGAGTTCGGGCGAAGCCTGGAATACGCCCTCATGCTGCTTTCGGTTCTGACGGCGGTGGTGGGAATAGGCATCGCCTATCGAATGTACGTTCGGCGTCCGGGCTCAGGGGACAAGGTTGCTGCCGCTGCCCCCGCGCTGTATCGCGTTTTCTTGAACAAGTATTACATCGATGAAATCTATGACGCGCTGATTGTAAACCGCGTAAAGGACCTGGGCAGCCTCCTGGCCGCATTCGACCTGGGCGTGGTGGACGGCACTGTAAACGGCGTAGGCTGGGCCACGCGCATGTCCGGGGAAATTTCGCGCCTGTGGGACACCTGGGTGATCGATGGTCTGGTGAACGCGATGGCTTTTTTCGTGAAGATTATGAGCTATCCCGTCAGGGTCCTTCAGACGGGTGTGGTGCAGAACTATGCTTGGTTCATTACCCTGGGGGTTCTGATTTTCATGCTTTATTTCTTTTCGCCAATTCACATGCTGACGGCATTATTCGCACGATGAACCGATTTTTCGAGGTCAACGATGACGTTCTTTCATGACCACATTCTGAGCATTCTCATCCTGATTCCGCTGGTGGGAATCGTTCCGCTCTTTTTTATTCCCGGCGAGAGCAAGGGTGTAATCCGCCTTTGGGGTAACATTGTGTTGTTCGCGGACTTTCTCGCCTCGCTGCCGCTGGTTGCCTGGTTTTCGAGTGAATCTCCGGGGCAACAGTTCAAATTCATCGAACTGCACGAGTGGATTCCCTCCATCGGCGCGCAGTATCACTTGGGAATTGACGGCATCAGCTTTCTGCTGATCATGCTGACGACGGTGCTGGGATTCATCTCCGTCCTCTCCTCGTGGAACGCCATTCAGGACCGCGTGAAGGAATACTACGCCATGTTCTTGCTGCTTCAGGTGGGTATGCTCGGCGTGTTCATGTCGCTCGACATATTCCTCTTCTACGTCTTCTGGGAAGTGATGCTGGTTCCGATGTACTTCATCATCGGAGTGTGGGGCGGTCCGCGGAAGCTCTATGCCGCAATTAAATTCTTTCTGTACACGCTGGCTGGCTCGGTCTTGATGCTGCTCGGAATCCTGACGCTTTACCTTAACTACACGCTCCCCAACGGCGGGCATACGTTTGACCTGATCGAGTTGATGAAGCACACAGACGCGTGGCCGCTCACCATGCAGCTTTGGGTCTTTGCCGCCTTCGCCGTCGGGTTCGCCATCAAGGTGCCGATGTTTCCGTTCCACACCTGGCTGCCCGACGCGCACGTGGAGGCGCCCACGGCGGGTTCCGTGATTCTGGCGGGCGTTCTGCTGAAAATGGGGACGTACGGATTCCTGCGCTTCTCACTGCCGCTGCTGCCGCAGGCGAGCACCAACCCCAAGGTCGTGAAGGTGATGGTGTATCTCTCGCTGATTGCCATCGTCTACGGCGCCCTGGTCTCCCTGATGCAGAAGGACATGAAGAAGCTCATCGCTTACTCATCCGTCAGCCACCTGGGATTCTGCACACTGGGAATATTCGCGCTGAACCCGCACGGCTTGCAGGGAAGCGTCATCCAGCAGATTAACCACGGCATCTCGACCGGCGCACTCTTCCTGATCGTCGGCCTGATTTACGAGCGCCGTCACACGCGAGAGATCAAGGAATTTGGCGGCCTTTCCAACGTCATGCCCGTCTATGCGACGCTTTTCATGATCGTGCTGCTTTCGTCCATCGGCCTGCCACTGCTGAACGGCTTTATTGGTGAGTTCACCATTCTGCAGGGCGCGTATGAAGCAAGCTGGCACTGGGCGGCCGTGGCTGTGCTGGGAATCATTCTGGGCGCGGCTTACATGCTGTGGCTTTACCAAAGGACCATGTTCGGCCCCTGCGAGAATCCCAAGAACCAGATTCTGAAGGACCTGAGCTTCCGCGAGATCATGACGCTGGTCCCGCTGGTCCTTTGGGCATTCTGGATCGGCCTGTACCCGAAGCCGTTTTTCAACGTCCTGGATCAGCCGGTCACGGCGATTGTCGAGCAGCTTAAACCCGATTTCTTCAAAGCGCCGCAGGCCGTCAAGTCGGCGCCGGCGGCGCCCGCCGGTGCGCCGCACAGTTTGCGCGCCGCCGTCAATCCCCGAGAATCGAGCCGTTAATGGGAACTTTTTTCAGCCGCTTTGACTATCAGGCCATCAAGCCGGAAATCCTTCTGACCATGTTTGGCATGGCGGTTCTGCTGTTTGATTTCCTGGTGGACAAGCGGGACAAATTCTTGAATGCCGTCCTGGCCCTGATCGGCCTGGGCTTCTCCTTTCTGACCCTGATGATGCTGGGATTTACGGCCCCCGGCCAGGGCGTGTCCCGGTTCCTGAACCTGCAATTCAATCCGCCCGCCTACATGGGGTTTGATGGATCGTACGCCCTCGACGCTTTTGCCATCGTCGCGAAGTTGATCATCGTTCTCGCCACAGCGCTCGCTGTGCTTATTTCCGTCAAGTATCTGGAAATCGAGGACGCCAACGTGGGCGAATACTATGCCTTGATGCTTTTCGCAGCAGTCGGCATGATGTTTATGGCCTCGGGAGTTGACCTGATTGTACTCTTTATCGCCCTCGAATTGATGGCGCTTTGCGAATACGTGCTTACGGGATTTTTGCGCGGGAACCGGCGGTCCAATGAGGCCTCGGTTAAATTCTTTCTGCTTGGCGCCTTTTCTTCGGGCTTGCTGCTCTATGGCATGTCATTGCTCTACGGAATCGGTGGCTCGACGAAGCTGAGTGTTATTGCCGAGCGATTACGCGACCGCCCGCCGGGCGACCCGCTCTCCTGGGTAGCGCTCATTACGCTGCTTGCGGGAATGTATTTCAAGATCGCTGCGGTGCCTTTCCACCAGTGGACGCCCGACGCGTATGAGGGCGCGCCCACCTCGATTACTGCGTTTATTTCCGTGGCGCCCAAGGTAGCCTCGTTCGCGTTCTTCATTCGCATCGCTTTCATGGGGCTTTGGCCGCTGCGGGTCGAGTGGCAGACGCTGACCATCGGCGTCGCCATCGCCACCATGACGATCGGGAATCTTGCCGCCATTCCCCAGGACAACATCAAACGATTCTTCGGCTATTCCACCATCGCTCACGTGGGATATCTGCTGCTGGGCCTGGTGGCCGCAGCGGATGGCAACGGTGATGGACTGCGGGCGATTGTTATTTACCTGGTTGTTTACGCCTTCATGAACCTCGGCGCTTTCGCCGTGATCATTATGATGCGCCGGAAGCAGATTATCGGCGATGAGCTGGATGACTTCGGCGGGCTGATGGCTCGCGCACCCGGACCTGCCATCCTGATGCTCATCTTTCTGCTGTCACTCGCGGGCATTCCGCCGACCGCGGGGTTCATCGGCAAGTATTTCATCTTCCTTTCACTTATCGAGACTGGCCACTATTATCTGGCTGTGCTGGGCGTTGCCTACGCCGTCGTGGCGCTGTATTATTACTTCAGAATCGTAGTCGCGATGTTTATGAAGAAGCCGTCGGAGGAGGCGCCGCTGGCGACGAGCTTCGGCCTGCGCGTGGTAATGGGCGTAACGGTTGTCTTGACGCTGCTGATCGGGGTCTATCCCCAGCCGGTGATTACGATCGCGCGCGAGGCCGTGCGGCCGTTCTTTTCATAAAGGGGAGGAGTTGTGCCCAGGACTCCAAGCAAGGACGTGAGTCTGTGGGCGCAAGTAGGGTTCTACTCGACCCTGGGGTTCATTCTGCCCGGAGCGGCTGCGGGCGGGGTGGGGCTCGGTTGGCTGGTGGACGGATGGCTGCAGACGCGGCCGGTTTTTACAGTGATTCTTGGGCTTGTGGGCGCGGCGGGCGGATTGATCGAAATCCTTCAAATCCTCTCGCGAGCGGAGAAACGCTATGACGCCGGCGATTCCGGCAATGGATCTGGAAAGAGCTGAAGCGCGTTTGCCGCGCTGGATGATGGCCTTGGGCGCCGCCGGCACACTGGGCATTCTGGCGTCTGCTCACCTGCGCTTCGCAGCGGGATTTGCACTCGGCGCGGGGACCGGCATTCTCAATTACCACTGGCTTCATCATATCGTGGAAGCTTTGGTGAACGCCGGAACGGCGCGGCCGCCAAAAACCGCTTTGGCCAAGGTCATTGTCCGCTATCCACTTCTGTTTGCGGGTGTGTACCTTTTCTACCGCTCCGGCTGGCTGCCGTTTGAAGCGGTTCTGGCAGGATTCTTTGTGCCCGTGGGTGGAGTGCTGATTGAAGCGCTAGCTCTTTTGCGTCGAGGCTGGGCGGGAAGCTGAATCTAAAGGTTAAAGAGAAAAATGCCTGAGCACGAGCTTTGGTTTACCGCGATTCTGAATAAAATTTTCGGAGGTGTAGTGTCCGCCGTTCTGTCCGCCATGGGGTTTCACCTGGCGGACGCCGCCCATCCCATTCCCAATTACCTTGCCATGGAGCTTTTGGTGGCGGCGGTGATCGTGGCCGGCACACTGATTCTGCGGCGCAAGCTCTCCGTGGATTCTCCCGG
>JASHTY010000129.1 GCA_030040315.1 Terriglobia bacterium
TTTTTTCCTTTACGGTCGCCGCCAACTCGCCGCGGGCAAGGCGGACTGAAACCTGCGAGCCAATCGCCACCTGCGCAGCGTCGCGGACCAGTTTTCCCTGCGCGTCGCGGGTGATGGAGTAGCCGCGCTCCAGGAGCGTGCGCGGGCTGCGCTCCTTCAGCACCGATTCCAGTTGCGCCAGGCGGTTTCGCCGCTCGGTCAGGAATCGCCGGAACTCATTGCGGAACTTCCCCTCGCGCCCAGCCAGTTCGGCGCGCTTCAATCGAAGGTGGCGCGAGAAATCGTAGCGCCCCACGCCCGCTGAGGCGTGCAGCCATTCCTGCCGCGCCGTGTGCAGCCGCACGCGCATCAACCTTTCAAGCGAATTCGTGCAATCGTCCACGCGCTGAGCGCGCTCCGCCAGGCGCACCGCCAGCGCCTGGAACACCTGGTGCTTTGCCAGTTCCGTGAGTGCGTGCCGCGCCTCGGAGATTTTCAGGCGAATCATCTGCGCCATGTGGCGCGCACGGTCGAGAATCTCCGCGCGCATGTCTTCTTTGCGCCGCACCACCAATTCCGCGGCTGCGGACGGCGTGGGCGCGCGGAGGTCCGCCACAAAGTCCGCGATGCTGAAGTCGGTTTCGTGTCCGACCGCTGAAATTACCGGAACCTGCGAGGCGGCGATGGCGCGCGCCACGGCTTCCTCATTGAACGCCCACAGGTCTTCGAGCGACCCGCCGCCGCGCGCCACAATCACTACCTCCGCCGGCTGGTGGCGGCTGAAGTACTCGACACCCTCGGCAATTTCCTTTGCCGCTCCCTCACCCTGCACCTTCACGGGGTAGAGCAGCACGTTGATGTTGCGAAACCGCCGGCGAAGCACGCGCAAAATGTCGCGAATGACCGCGCCCGTGGGCGAAGTCACCACGCCGATGGTGCGCGGCAGCACAGGCAGCGGCTTTTTGCGCGCCGGTTCAAACAGCCCTTCGGCCGCAAGCTTCTGCTTCAATTGCTCGAAGGCAAGCTGAAGCGCCCCCAGGCCCGCCGGCTCCAGGAACTCCACGTAGAGCTGATATTCACCGCGCGCTTCGTAGACGCTCAGCCGCCCGCGCGCAATCACCGCCAGTCCGTCCTGGGGCTTGAACTTCAGGTAGCGCGCCTGATTGCGAAAACACACGGCGCGAAGCTGGGCGGATGCATCTTTGAGTGTGAAATACCAATGCCCGGAGCCGGCCGCGCGCAGGTTTGATATCTCCCCGCTCACCCACACATCGGGGAACTGCCGCTCAAACAGGTTGCGGATTTCGAGCGTTAATTCCGAGACGCTGTAAATCTTGCGCACAGGGCCGAAGTTGAGAGAGGGTTGAGTCATGCTTTTCTGGACTTCAAATTTCCAATCTCAAATTGTCACTCAGGGACTGGCAGGGATTATCGCCTCGTCAGAAATGAAATGATCCACATCACCAGCGTTAGGACGCCACTCACAATCAGGCATGTCACAATGGGTAAGTAGATGTGAACATTCTTGCCTTTGAATGCCACGTCGCCGGGCAGGCGGCCCAAGCCAAAGAACGAGAACTTCGATCCGGCCATCACCATCAAGCCGAAGATCACAAGGCAAACACCGGCGACCACCAGAAATTTCCCGAGTTGAAATGGCATTTCGCCGCCCACGTCTTCATCGTGGCCGTGGATGAGAAAGATGTCAAGCTCAGGGAAGACGACTGTCGGAGGGCGGGGCTTCAGCCCCGCCGCAAAGAAAAGCGCAGCCTCGCGGGCTTCAACCCCTGAAGTCATGCTATTTCAGGGCCTAAAGGCCGCTTCAACTGTTCTCCAGATCGCGGGGCTCAAGCCCTGTCGTTCCATGCGACTGAGTATTAAGTCAGGTCCATGCCAGGGAAGAAATAGCCGATTTCGTAGGCGGCGGTTTCTGGGGCGTCGGACCCGTGCACGGCGTTGCTTTCAATGCTCGCCGCGTAGAGTTTGCGAATGGTTCCGGGCGCGGCGTTGGCGGGATTGGTGGCGCCCATCACTTCGCGCAGCCGCTTGATGGCGTTCTCCGCTTCCAGAACCATCACCAGTGCGCTGCCCGAGCTCATGAAATTCGTCAGGCTCTCGAAAAAGCCCTTGCTGCGGTGAACGGCGTAGAATCCTTCGGCATCTTTCTTGCTCAGATTCACCAGGCGCGCCGCGACAATCCTGAACTTCTGCGCCTCAAACAGCTTGATAATGTCGCCGATGTGCCCCGCCGCGACGGCGTCAGGCTTGATGATAGTCAAAGTGCGTTCGATTGCCATAGTTCTCCAGGTCTAAGATTTTGAGTTCATCATTCGTTTGAGCGTCTCGCCGATCAGCGCCGGGCTTTCGGCGACTGCGATGCCCGCCGCTTGCAGTGCCGCGATCTTGTCCGCAGCAGTTCCCTTCCCGCCGGAAATGATCGCGCCGGCGTGCCCCATGCGGCGTCCGGGCGGAGCCGTGCGGCCGGCGATGAATCCCACTACGGGCTTTCTCACGTGGGCATTGACGAATGCCGCGGCTTCCTCTTCCGCCATCCCGCCGATTTCCCCAATCATAATGATGCCGTGCGTCTCCGGGTCGTCATTGAAGAGCCGCAGCGCGTCAACAAAATTGGTGCCGATGATCGGGTCGCCGCCGATTCCGATGCAGGTGGATTGTCCGATGCCGAGCGCCGTAAGCTGGCCCACCGCTTCGTAGGTCAAAGTCCCGCTGCGCGAAACCACGCCCACGTGCCCCTGCAAATGAATCTGCCCGGGCATGATGCCGATTTTGCACTTGCCAGG
>JASHTY010000130.1 GCA_030040315.1 Terriglobia bacterium
TCGCCCTTCGGCGTAAGGAAGACGTGGTAACCAGGTTGCAAGTTCGAGGCAAGCGCAAAAGTCGGGTCGAGTGTAACTTCGGCCACACCGTACCGCAGTTCCCCGGAGCCGAAGTCTTCAAACCAGTTCTCGGGGCTTTCCACGGCGTAGAGCTCCACCACACGGTTATCGGGCAAGGCCACCACGGCAGACTTCGAACCAGTTACCCCTAGGTTGCCGTAGGAGAACACGCCGTAGGTGCCCGCTGAGCCATAGACGCCGATGTTCGTGCCGCCGGTCCCGTAGACGCCGTAGCCTGAGGGGCTGACAGTTCCCCCGGTAACGCCGTAGACCAAGCCTGTGGTGGTGTTGCCAGTACTGCCGCTGACCCCGGCAGAGTAGCTCCCCGAGCTGCTCGTGTAGCCACTGACGCCGTATACTTGGCCGGTGGTGGCCGCCGCATTGCCGCTGACTCCAGCAGCTCCATCGATGGGACTGGGAGTCGCACCACTAACCCCGTGGACTTGGCCGGTCGTGGAACCCTCATACCCGCCAACTCCGGCGGCGAATTGGGTGTTACTGTTTGTAGCCCCGAAGACGCCATAGACCGCACCCGAAGAGCCGTTTGCTGTGCCGAAAACGCCGGCGGCGGCATCGGCGGTGCTGTTCGTCGTTCCGCTGACACCGTAGGTTTGACCGGTGGAGCCGCCAGCCAAGCCGCTAACCCCAGCAGCACTATTGTCTGTGCTTGCGCTAAATCCATACACACCGTAGGTGTTCCCGTTGCCGTAAACGCCGGAGGCGCCACCGCCGCCGTAGACGCCGGCCCCAGTGGTCTCACTGTTCACGCCGTAGACACCGTAAGAGTCCCCGGAGCCATAGACGCCATAGTCACCGCTGCCGTAGACGCCCATGCTGCCGCTCGCGCTACTACTGGCAACGCCGCTGACGCCCGTCGCACTGGTCCCGGCGGCGGTACCGTAGACGCCGGTCCCTCCGGTCCCGCCGATGCCGTAGATGCCGCCGCCGCCGTCCGCGTTGCTGGCTCCGTAGACGCCGTAGCCGTCGCTGCTAGTCGTTGCCCCGGACACGCCGTAGATTTGACCGGTGCCGGCGGCGGCATAGCCGCTCACGCCAGCAGCGCCATTGGTGGCGCTGTTCGTATATCCAGTGACGCCGTACACCTGGCCCGTGCTAGCGGAGGCGCCGCCCATGACTCCAGCAGCGCTTGCCGTGGCGCTATTTGTACTCCCGTTGACGCCGAAGACGGCGCCTGTGTCGGCGGTGGCATTTCCGCTGACGCCGGCAGCGCCTGTAGTTGTGCTCGGGGTGCTTCCGAACACACCGTAGACTAGTCAGGTAGCCGACCCGGCGTCACCGTTGACACCGGCAGCACCATCGGTGTTGCTGTTCGTGTACCCGGTGACGCCGAAGACCAGACCCGTCGCCGCACCTTGGTAACCGTACACGCCGGCAGCACTGTCCCCTGTGCTGTTCGCGATGCCAAGGACGCCGTACACTTGGCCAGTCATTGAGAAGGCGCTGCCGCTGACGCCTGAAGCGTTTGTCGTGGCGCTATTTGTACTCCCCTTCACGCCGTCGACCACGCCCAAGGCGCCGTTGGCAAATCCCATGACCCCGGCGGCGCCATCCGTGTTGCTGCTCGTCTCTCCGCTAACTCCATAGACTTGGCCTGTGCTCGCAGTGGAGTTTCCAGATACGGGGGTAGCGCTGGCGCTGGAGGCGCTTAGGGTGCCGTTGATCGTCTCATTCCCCGTGAAGATGTTGTTGGCCGTAAGTGAAGCGGCGCCCGGGAAGGTTTGCCCAGCGGCGAAGGTCACTAAGCCCGTGAAGTTCCCGGTGCCTAGGACGTCCAATGTGAACTGCGGGGTCGCGGTGCCAATTCCCACGTTACCATTGGGCAAGCCGGTGCCAGGCATCAGGGTGATGTTGCCTCCGGATAGACCACCATTCCCGTTCCCCGCGGTTAGGGTAAGGTTACCGCCGCCACCACTGCTCCCCGCTGCATTCCCCGCCGCTATGCTCAAGGCCCCCCCGTTCCCCGTTCCATCCTGCGCTTTGACCATCAGGCTTGCCCCTGGTGCGTAGGAGTCAAAGAGCGCCGAACTGATGCTGGTGCCGAAACTCCCCGTCGTGCCTGTCAGCGCCCCGCTGAAATTTCCCGTGCCATGGACGTCCAACGTGGCCGCCGGGGATGTGGTGTCAATGCCCACGTTTCCGCCCAGGCTGAAAATGGGCGAATCTCCAATGGTCGTGGTGCCCAAAAACATGGCGGCGAAATTGGGCGTGCCGGAGCCGGTTATTGAACCCGCCGGAGAGGTGCTGCCGGGAGGCGTTACGGGGGGAGGCGGCGGGAAACTAATCGGCACCGGGATTGTTGGGCTGCTGCCTAGGTTGGCAGTGGCGGTCGGTGCGAGCATGTAGGCTGAGGCGGGCAGGCCGCCCAGGGTGTCAGCATCCGACGATTTCAGCGCATAGGGTGCCGCCACCAGCAGCACGCGCGGCAATTCGGCTTCCCCCGGCAACTGCGGCTGCACTCCCACCCACAAGGCTTGGCTGGTGGTGAATAGATCCTGCGGCAAACCTTCGGGGGAATTCGCGCCCAAGAGCCCCGTGTAGCGTCCCTGTGCGTCGAGGGACAAGCTCTGCGTCTCCGTCCAGAGGGGGCTGCCTCCCTCGGCTGCTCCGTAGAGGGAAAACGTCAGGCCCACCACTCCGGTGGCGGGGTTCCCCGCTGGGTCGTTTACCACGCCCGAGAATTTGATCAGCCGGGGGATGGATCCAGGCGCCGGCTGCGCAGAAGCAGGCGGAGTAACGCTGCCCTGTGGGGTTGTGCCGGTTGATGCGCCCGGACCGGACTGCGCGTGCAGGTCCAAACCACAAGCGAGACAGAGCATGAACACGCCAGGCAAAACACCTATTCGGCGCATCGCGTAACCTCCCACTAATGTTTTCGAGTTTGAAGGGCGCTGTCCAAGGGGAAAAACCGCGCTGGCTCTAGCGCTTATGGCTATTGTCCTTCCCGGACATCAATCATATAGCACCACATAGGGTGACACAGTGTCAACTACGAACACCTGCGTCGTCGAGCCGCAGTGCGCATGTTGGGATAGGGAGAACGGTTCGTCGCGGCGCGTGCGCACAGGCTGCAAGCCCATGCCACGGCGGCGGGCAAGATGCCGGCGCTAGAGTCCGACTACAGCCTCTCAAGCGAATTCCAAATTTGCCGATATTATGGCCGTGCTGTTGTTTCCGGCCTGGCCGTCCCTCGACCGGGCAAGAGAGAGAGGTAAAATGGGTACAAGCTCAATCAGCTCGCTTCTGTCCAGCTTGGGTTCCAGCGCCACCAACGAGACGCTGGCAGAGCTCCTGGGAGAAACCGGCACCACCAGCGCCAGCACCACGAATTCGAGTGCCAACGCCGCCATCCTCGATGCCGTAAACGCCATTCTGAATTCCGCCACCAACACGTCCGGCAGCGGCATCGATGTGACTGCCACCGTGGACGCCATTCTGGAAACGGATGCTGCTCCAGAAGAGGCATTGGATCAGGATGTGACGAACCTCAACTCCCAGAACACTGCCCTGCAAACCCTGCAAAACGATATCCTCGATTTTCAGACCACGGTAGACGCCCTTACGAATTACTCCGGCGATTTTGGGTCGGTCTCCGTCAGCTCCACCAACAACAACGTCGTAAGCGCCACGGCAGACAATGGTACCGCCCAGGGAACCCATACCGTCACTGTAAACAGTCTGGCCACAACCTCAACCGATTACGCCGCCGCCACCTTTGCCTCGTCATCTGCCATCCTTCCCACGGGTTCATTTCAGATTCAGGTCGGATCAGGCACTGCCGTCACCATTCCGGTGGATAGCGGGGACGGTACGAATACACTCTCCGGCCTCGCCTCCTACATCAACAATCAAGACCTGGGTGTCACGGCTACGGTCATTACCGACGATACCGGATCACGCCTGTCCATCGTCAGTCAAACCTCCGGGACGGCCGGCCAAATTACCATCTCCAACGACACAACTTCCGCCGACTATTCAGGGTATTTCAGTTCAGCCTCCGCCACGCTTCCCTCCGGCTCATTTGATCTTCAGGTGGGCTCCAATGCTGCCGTCACCATTCCCGTGGACAGCGGCGATAGCACCAACACCCTGATCGGGCTCGCCGCATACATTAACAATCAGAACCTTGGGGTTTCCGCTTCGGTGGTCACGGATTCCAACGGTGCGCGCCTGGCGCTGATCCCACAAAGCACCGGGTCCGCGGGCGTGATCACCATCTCCAATGACACGACCGGCAGCGGAGGCGGCATGGGCTTTGCCACCACCTATGACCCCAGCAACCCTCCCTCAGGAGGCGGAATGGAGTTCACGGTTGCCACCAACGGCTCGGACGCTTCCCTGACTGTGGACGGCATATCCATCGAAAGTTCCAGCAACACGGTGTCGGATGCCATTCCGGGGGTTACATTGGATTTAACGGGAACCTCAAGCTCGCCGGTAACCCTTCAGATCTCTCCCAACCTGTCCCCCATCTCAACCGACATCAATGACTTCGTATCAAACTGGAACACCCTGATTAGTACCATCAATTCCGACATTCAAACCAACAGCACCACGGGCGCGGCAGGAACCTTGACCGGAGATACGACTGTCGACCTGGTTCAGCAGCAGTTGTTGGGCGCCCTCAGTTCCGCCATGTCCGGAAACAACGGTGTCGTCAATTTACAATCCATCGGAATTGAAATGCAGAATGATGGAACGCTGTCTGTCGACAGCACCACGCTGAACGACGCTCTGGAGGACAATTTCTCCGCAGTTCAAAACCTCTTTCAGGGGGCATCGAGCGTCGGCGAAACCCTCACCAATGCCCTGACCACTCTGACCGACCCTACGACTGGCGCATTGAATGTGGATATGAACGGCAACAGCTCGGAAATCTCCGATCTGAACAGCCAGATCAGCGATTTTCAAGTTCAACTTCAAGATACGCAGACACAATTGACGGCGGAGTATGACACGATTAACACCACACTCGAGCAATTGCCGGAAACGCTGGCGCAAATCAACAGTCAACTCAATGCCTTGAATCCGCCCAATACAAACTCATGAAAAACCCTGCCCAGGCCTATCGTCAATTCTCGGTCCAAGGGGCTTCGCCTTTGGGTCTGGTGGTCATGCTCTACGATGGAGTCATTGCCGCCCTGCAGCGCGCCATCGACGCCATCGAAGCGCATAACATCGAAGAGAAATGCCGGCAGATTAAGCGCGCCCTCGCCATCATTGCGCAGCTCGAGGGCACCCTGAACTTCGAGCGGGGGGGCGAGGTAGCCCTTAATCTGAAGCGGATGTATATCTACTCGCGCACTGAAATCATGACTGCCAACCTCAAGAATTCGCCTGAGAAATTGCGCGGCCTCATCGCGAAGCTGGCGACGGTTCGGAAAGCGTGGAGCCAGGCAGAACGCCCACCCGCTCAATCGTCCCCGTTGAGTTCCGCAAAACCTTCTCAAGGTTCGTCCCCGCCTGAGCACACTCCCGGATCGTGGCGGATGTCGGCTTAGGAGCACGTCCTATCGTGTAGTCCAAGTCTGTTAGTGGGGGCGGCCCTTGCGGCTGCCCACGGGTGCAGGTTAGCGGAGATCGAGGTTAGCTCTGCGACTAATCATGCTTGACCTTGGCCCGAAGCTATACACAGCAGCGGAGTAATGAGTAAGCCGCAGAACTGAACTCTGCACCAACCCCCCACCCTGTAGAAATGACTAAAGAGTCCATACTTTCAGTCGATATCAAATAGTGGGGTCGGAGGAGTCGTGTCTTAATTTCAACCGTGGCGGCGAAGCAGCGCCTCGCCCCTACGACCGCGTCCGGAGCGCCTGATCTACGGCTGAAATCGGGATACCACCGAAAAGCCGGAACCAGGATTCAACCGCATTGCAAAGATGCGCGCAGATTCAACAACCTCGACACCTCCTGATGTCGCCGGGGTTGGGGTTAAAGGGGAAAGTCAGCAATGGGTGACATAGACGACATCATTCGGGACTTTCTCCTGGAGAGCAACGAGAATCTCGACCAGCTTGACCGCGACCTGATCACGCTGGAAAAAGACCCCACCGCCCGCGACATTCTGGCCAGCATCTTCCGCACCATCCACACTATTAAGGGCACAACTGGATTTCTGGGTTTCAAACGGCTGGAGTCCGTGGCGCACGTTGGCGAAAACTTGCTGAGCAGTCTGCGTGATGGGCGCCTCACGCTCAATGCTGAAATCACCTCCGCGTTGCTGGCCATGGTGGATGCCGTCCGCCAGATGCTCGTGAAAATTGAAGCCACAGGCAAGGAAGGCGATGGGGACTATACTTCGCTCATTGAAACGCTTACTCGCCTGCAAGGTGACCACAAAGTCGCAGATCCGAAATCGGCTGCCCTTGCCACGCCACCTGCCGTGATGCCGCCGCCCACAATCGAAGAAATCAGAAAGGATTTAGAGATCCCCGAGTCCGTTCAACCCCTGGGCGAAATACTGGTCCAAACCGGCGCTGCAACGCGCGAAAGGGTGGATGAAGCTCTGAGTCTGCAAAAGCATGGTGACAAGCGTCGCCTAGGAGAGATACTGGTGGCCACCGGCGCAGCCCTGCCCGCCGCCGTGCAGGACGCCCTGCAGGTGCAGACGGAGTCCCGAACTCCGGCGCTTTCCGAAAGCAGTATTCGCGTGGACGTCGGCCTGCTTGACAGATTAATGAACCTGGTGGGCGAACTGGTTCTGGCCCGCAACCAAATTCTGCAATTCTCCACTGTCCAACAGGACTCAGGTTTCCTGAATACCACTCAACGTCTGAACCTGATCACCAATGAGCTGCAGGAAGGCGTGATGAAGACGCGCATGCAGCCCATCGGAAATGTGTGGAGCAAGTTTCCCCGCGTGGTGCGCGATCTGGCCACGGCCTGCGGAAAGCAGGTGAGGATTGAGATGGAGGGCAAGGAGACTGACCTCGACAAGACCATCATCGAATCAATTAAGGATCCCCTCACCCACCTTGTTCGCAACGCTGTCGATCACGGCATTGAGACACCGCAGAAGCGCCGCGCGGCCGGCAAGTCACCCGAAGGCCATCTTTTACTGCGCGCCTATCATGAGGGTGGCCAGGTAAACATCGAAATCTCGGACGACGGCGCGGGAATCAATCTGGACCGCGTCAAGCATCAGGCCCTGGAGCGCGGTCTGATCCCGCCCGACCAGGCCGCCCGCCTGAACGAGCGCGAGCTTGTGAACCTGATCTTTCTGCCGGGATTCTCCACGGCCGATAAGGTGACCAATGTCTCAGGGCGCGGTGTGGGCATGGATGTGGTCAAAACCAACATTGAGAAAATCGGTGGAACTGTCGATGTGCAGAATCGCCCCGGCCAGGGCACCACCCTGAAAATCAAGATCCCCCTGACCCTGGCCATTATTCCCGCCCTGATCGTCACGAGCCATGGTGACCGGTTTGCGATTCCCCAGGTCAATCTGCTGGAACTCGTTCGGGTGGAAGGCGAGCAGGCTCGCAGCGGGATCGAGAATATCCACGGCGCGGTGGTCTATCGCCTGCGCGGCAAGCTCTTACCCCTGATCAATCTGCGGCGTGAACTGCAGGCGGAAAAGCACGACGAACTTTCGAGCCAGGAAGGGCCTGTGAATATCGTGGTCCTGCAGGCCGATGATCGCCACTTCGGCCTGATTGTGGACGAAATCAACGATACGGAAGAGATTGTGGTTAAGCCACTGGGCAAGCAGCTTAAGGGCATCTCCACTTTCGCCGGCGCAACGATTATGGGCGATGGCCAGGTGGCTTTGATTCTGGACGTTCTTGGCCTGGCGCAGCGGGCCAACGTGGTTTCAGAGCTTCGCGACCGACTGGCGGGAGATCTGGCGGCAAAAGTCGAATCGCAAAGGAGTGATGGAGATTCGCTCTTGCTGCTGCGCGGACCGGACGATGGCCGCATGGCCATGCCGCTTTCCATGGTGGCGCGCCTGGAAGAGTTTGCGCTCAGTTCGGTGGAGCATGCCGACGGCCGGCAGGTGGTGCAGTATCGGGGTCAGATCCTGCCCTTGATTGATCTCTCCTCCGCATTAACCGAGCGCCGCCTGCAAAACCGCGTTTCAGGATCCACCGCAGAGTCAGTCGAAAACGCGAAAATCCAAGTGGTGGTTCATTCCGAGCAGGGCCGCAGTGTTGGGCTGGTGGTGGACCGCATCCTTGACATCGCCCATGAGGCCATCAAGATCCAGCGCCACACGGTTCGCCCGGGAACCCTCGGCTCCATGGTGGTGCAGGGCCGGGTGACGGAGATGCTCGATGTAAAGGGCATTATTCAAACCGCCGATCCGGATTTCTTTCGCGAAACGGCGGCGGCGTGAGCAGGGGTAACCACCCCGTCCTGCGACGCGGAACGGGGCGGTCTGATCACAAAATCTGAAAACCCAGTAGAGAAACGTCATGGCAGGCAGAAAACAGTTTTCTACATTTCTGGTCGAAAAGCTCCTGTTTGGCGTGGAGGTGGAAAAGGTACAGGAGGTCATTCGTTATCAGGAAATGACGTGCGTTCCGCTTGCCCCGCCGGTGGTGAAGGGGCTGATCAACCTTCGCGGCCAAATTGTGACCGCCGTTGACCTGCGCTGCCGGCTTGGACTGCGCGAACGCGCTGCCACCCGGCTTCCCATGAATGTGGTTATCCGGCACGAAGACGCCGCAGTCAGCCTGCTGGTGGATGAAATCGGGGATGTCCTGGAAGTCGAAGAGGAAAGTTTCGAGTTACCTCCCGGAACGTTTTCCGGAGAGGTGCGGGAATTGATTCGCGGAGTTTACAAGCTGAAGCGGTCATTGCTGATCGCCTTGAACATGGAGAGGGTCCTGGGCGTCACGGAGGCGGCGGTCAGGGCGTAGGCGCGACGCCACATGCCACCACAACAGACGTAGGGGTGTGGCTGGCACGGCAAAGCAGACCACGCCGAATCTTAACCAGAAGTGAGCGCGCGTATCCATTGGTTATTGGAAAAGAGGGCCTATGCTGAAGAACTCGAAATTAGGGACCAAATTGATGGGCGGCTTGTTGCTCGTGGGGGCGACGGGTGGCGTGGTGGGCATCACAGGCATCTTCAACCTGCTGAAACTCGGAAATGCGTCCATCGACCTTTACAACCAGCATGCTGTACCCCTTCAGGACATCCTTGACATGACCGCGAATGTTGGGCAGGAGCGGATAAACCTTCGAAACATGATCCTGGACTCGAGCGAAGAGGCTCGGCAGCGAAGCATGGCCGAGGTAATTCGGAATGTTCAAGACATCAGCAAGGCTTCGGAGAGATTTCAAAAGAGTATTCGGAATGAGGATGTCCAGCAGGCCTTTGATGATTTCCAAAAGGCGCGCAGCGATTACGATGAGAACATCAAGCAGCCGGTCATCGACCTGGTGCAGCATGGCAAACTGACCGAAGCCGCAGTCACAATGGTGAGCACCGCAAACGCCACAATGGGCACGGCGGAGCAGGCCGCGCTCGACAAGTTGACCAAACTCAAGATCGATTACGGCACCCAATCTCTGGAGGCCAGCTCGGCGCAGACCCGCGAAACCGTCGCCCTCATGATCATCGTGATGCTGGTGGGCTTCGGGGTCGTCGCGGCAGCAGGGATCTTCGTGAAGCGAACCATTACCACACCCATAGTGCGGGTTAGCGAGGCTCTGGACCAGGTGGCGGCCGGGAACTTTACCAGCCAGATTTCCTTTGAGGGCCGGGACGAAATTGCGCAAATGGGGAATGCCCTGAACCGCTGTATGGCCGCGGTGAAAGCCCTTTCGGGGGATGCCACCATGCTGGCGCAAGCGGCGGTGGAAGGGAAATTGTCAACCCGCGCGGACGCCGCAAGACACCAAGGAAGCTTCCGCAGCGTCGTGCAGGGAGTCAACGATACCCTGGACGCGGTGATTGGCCCCTTGAATGTGGCGGCAAGCTACGTCGACCGCATCGGCAAGGGCGACATCCCGCCCAAGATTACGCAGGAATACCGGGGCGATTTTAACGCCATCAAAAACAACCTCAATTCCTGCATTGACGGATTGGGCGGATTGATTGAAGCCAATCAGGTCCTTCAACGCGTAGCGGTTAACGATCTCAGCACGGAAGTCCGCGGCACTTACCAGGGAGTCTTTGCGGAGGTGGCCAAGGCGGTCAATAACACTCAAACCAGGCTTCGCCACATTTTGGAAATGGTTCAAGCTGTGGCCGCCGGCGCATATCAAAATGAATTGGAACAGATCAAAAAGGTCGGTAAACGCTCTGAGCAGGATGTTCTCATGCCGGCGTTTATTCAGATGATGGAATCGCTTAACGCCCTGGTTTCTGACGTCAGTATGCTGTCGCAGGCGGCGGTGGAAGGCAAGCTATCCACTCGCGCCGACGCTTCCAAACACCACGGTGAGTACCGAAACGTCGTGCAGGGGGTGAACGATACACTCGACGCCGTCATCGCGCCGGTTCAGGAGGCAGGCGCCGTGTTGCAAAAAGTTGCAGGCGGCGATTTGACCGCCCACGTCGATGGCAACTACCAGGGCGACCATGCCCGCATCAAGACCGACATCAACACCATGGTGGCTAAGCTCTCCTCCAGCATGGGGCAGATCGCTGATAACGCCCAGTCCCTGGCCCCCTCCGCCGAGGAACTCTCCTCCGTCAGTACGGAAATGAGTTCCAACGCCGAAGAAACCTCAGCCCAGGCCAATGTGGTCTCGGCCGCCAGTGAACAGGTTTCCAAGAGTATTCAGACCGTCGCCACCGCAACCGAAGAGATGAGCGCCAGCATCAAGGAAATCGCCAAGAACGCGACTGAGGCGGCGAAAATCGCCACGTCCGCCGTGCGCACCGCCCAAACCACCAACGCCACCGTGGGTAAACTCGGCGAATCCAGCGCCGAAATCGGTCAGGTGGTCAAGGTCATTACTTCCATCGCCCAGCAGACCAACCTGCTGGCCCTCAACGCCACCATTGAGGCGGCGCGCGCGGGTGAGGCCGGCAAGGGATTTGCCGTGGTGGCGAATGAGGTCAAGGAATTGGCCAAGGAGACCGCTAAGGCGACTGAGGATATCAGCCGCAAGATCGAAGCTATCCAGACCGACACCAAGGGTGCGGTTGAGGCCATTGGGGAAATCACCACGGTCATCAACCAACTCAACGACATTTCCAACACCATCGCCAGCGCCGTGGAGGAGCAGACTGCCACGACCAATGAGATTTCCCGCAGCGTCAGTGAAGCAGCAAGAGGGAGCTCGCAGATTGTGGAGAACATCGTTTCAGTGGCCACAGCAGCCAAGAGCACCACGGAAGGGGCCACCAACACCCAGACCGCGGCGCAGGAATTGGCCCGCATGGCGGCGGAACTGCAGGAGATCGTCTCCCGGTTTAGGTTCGACAATAGTGGCAGGCCCGGCCGGCCCACGGATTTGCGCCCCGCCGCAAAAACCGGCCAGGAGGGACATTTTGCCCGCGCCAAGGCCGCCGCAGGCGTGGCCTCGCGTGTCCAATGATTCAAAGGGCTTTAAAGGGTGCCAGGGAGTCTTCGTGGAATTTCGTGCTCGGCTTGTGCACGGTTTTAACGGAGAAAGTGAACGGACCAAATTGTTTCGAGACAAGAGGGATTCATAGTGCGCGCATTAATCATCGACGACTCCAAAGCCATGCGAAGCATCCTAGGTCGGATGCTTCGCGGCTTGCAATTCGAGATCGTGGAAGCGGCCAATGGCCGGGAAGCCTTGGAGCAACTTCAATCCGGCAAAAACATTGACATTGCTCTGGTGGATTGGAATATGCCGGAGATGAACGGCTTCGAATTCGTTCGAGCTGTTCGCGCCGAGCATGCCTATGACCGAGTTCTGTTGATGATGGTAACCACGGAAACCGAAATGGAAAACGTTGCCCGCGCCCTCGCCGCGGGGGCGAACGAGTATGTTATGAAGCCCTTCACTCCCGAGGTCATCATGGAGAAATTGCGGATCTTCGGGATGGCGGGATCGTAGATTATGTCCAAAATCAGAATCCTCGTGGTCGATGATTCAGTGGTCGTCCGGCGCATGGTCAGTGACGCATTCGCAGGCGATCCTCAAATGGTGGTGGCGGGGACCGCAGCCAATGGCAAAATCGCGCTCGCCAAAATTCCGCAGGTCAATCCGGATGTCGTTATTCTGGACGTCGACATGCCGGAGTTGGATGGCATCGCCACACTGGTGGAAATCCGCAAGTCGTTGCCGCACCTGCCGGTGATCATGTACAGCACACTGACCGGGCGCGGTGCGGAGGCAACCCTGGATGCGCTCTCCAAGGGCGCGACGGACTACGTCACCAAACCTTCCAATGTGGGGAGTGCGGCGCAGGGTCTGGAGTGCATTCGGACCCAACTGATCCCCAAGGTCAAGGAGATCTGCAGCGCCATTCTGGGAGGAGCGAAGCTGGCCCCTTCACCCCCAACATCCGCCCCCCGCGCGACTCGTCCGCCACGGGCGACTCCCGGCGAGCGCATCGACGTCGTAGCCATTGCAGTTTCGACCGGCGGGCCCAATGCCCTGTCCAGTCTTATTCCCTCGCTCCCGCGCGACCTCCCCGTCCCGGTGGTAATCGTTCAGCATATGCCTCCGGTGTTCACGTCTCTGCTTGCGGAGCGTCTGGCGGCGAAATCGGAAATCGAAGTCAGGGAGGGCCAGTCGGGGGCCGCACTCAGGCCGGAGTGTGTCTGGATAGCGCCCGGGGATTTCCACATGATCGTGGCGAACGAGGGCGATCGCATTTTGCTTCGCACGCACCAAGCCCCGCCGGAAAACTCCTGCCGCCCCGCGGCGGATGTGCTTTTTCGATCGGCAGCCGAGGTCTACAAAACACATGCACTGGCCGTGGTGATGACAGGTATGGGCCAGGACGGCCTGCGGGGTTGCGAGCATATCCGCGAGCACGGAGGCCAGGTGTTGGCCCAGGATCAGGCTACCAGCGTGGTTTGGGGAATGCCCGGATTCGTCGTGAATGCCGGCCTTGTTGACAGAGTTTTGCCCCTGGAGGGCCTTGGGCCTGAAATTGTTCGACGCGTGCGCGCCGGGAGGGATAACCTCCACGAATGTAAATCCCCTATCGGCACATTGGAATCGAGCGTGGTCAGATGACGCTGAGCCTTCCCGAATTCAACTACGTCCGCCAACTCGTCCTGGAGCACTCCGCGATCGTACTTGAAGAGGACAAGGGCTACCTTGTGGAGTCGCGATTGTTGCCTCTGGCCCGCCGCGAAGGCTTCACCTCGCTCGATGATCTCGTCCGCCGCCTGCAAACAGAGCCCTTCAATGGCTTGCATCGCCAGACCGTCGAGGCGCTGACCACGAACGAGACTTCCTTCTTCCGCGACTTCCATCCTTTTGAAGCTCTCCGGAAATCCATTCTTCCGGACCTCATTTCCCGGCGAGCAGCGGAAAGAGAGTTGAAGATCTGGTGCGCCGCCAGCTCATCCGGCCAGGAACCCTACAGCCTTGCCATGCTGATCCGCGAAAATTTTCCGCAGTTGGCCAATTGGAAGGTCCAGATCCAGGCCTCCGATCTATCCACAGATATCCTGACCCGCGCGCGCGAGGGCCGCTACAACCAACTGGAGGTCAATCGCGGCCTGCCCGCCAGTCTGTTAGTCAAGTACTTTCAAAAACGCGGGTGCGATTGGTTTTTGTCGGAAGACATCCGCCGGATGGTCGATTACCAGGCGATTAATCTTGCCGGCTCCTGGCCGTTGATGCCCGCCATGGACGTGGTGCTGCTTCGCAACGTTCTGATCTACTTCGGCATGGAGACCAAGAAGGCGATACTTTCGAAAGTGCGCAAGGTTTTAAAGCTTGACGGTTACTTTTTCCTGGGCGCTGCTGAAACGACCTTCAGCATAGATGATTCCTATGAACGCGTCCAGTTTGAACGCGCCACCTGTTACCGGGTTCCAAAGGCTTAGGGAGCTGCCATGTCGATTATCGAGCAAGCTTTTCTGCAAATTGTTGAGGACACCTGGGTCTCAACATTAGGTCTGCACGTAGAACCCACCTCGTTTTCTCCCACCGCCATGTCGGAGGCCATAACCGTATGCGTGAAGATTAGCGGGGCATGGGACGGCGAACTTCGCGTGTACTGTCCGCCCCAATTGGCGCGGTTATCAGCCGCTGCGATTTTCCAATTGGACGCGGACAAGCTGGGAGGAAGTGACATCTCTGATGCCCTGAGTGAACTTGTCCACATCGTTGGTGGTAACCTGAAGGCATTGCTTCCCCAACCGGTAACTCTTTCGCTTCCGACCCTCGCAGGCGCCACCGACTGGACCCAAACCACGCCGCAATGGCGAACCGCCTGCCGACTTGCACTGACGTGTGAGGGCCATCCATTCCTTATAATCTTGCTCGGCGACCTTCCGGCCGCAGTCCGCGGTCAAACCCAGTCCGCATCCGGACAACGACTGCAATCGGACAATCATTAATCTTGTCCAGTGGAGCTGGAATCATCCGTGGGAAAAACCATGGAAAAGCGAAGGCTGCGCCTCGCGGTTTCTGCACATGACCTGATTTAACTTAGGCTCTATGGACTCTGATACCCTGCTGGGAGGCGGCGCGGGTTCCAACTTCGAAGGCATTTCACCTGCTTCTTGGTTGGGACGCCGGGGCAGCGCGCATCAAACTGACGTGGGCTGGCTCGGGCGCCATAAGCTGGTTGCGCGCATGCCTGCTCGGGTTGCAGATTGTTGGGCCGATCCCTCAGGCGCTGGCGGTCTTGGTGAAACTGCTGATCGCCTTGGCTTCATCCTCATGAACATCGAAGACGGTGTAGAGCTTGGTGATCTGCAAGAGGTCGTGAACCTTCTTGGTCAAATTCAGAAGCTTTAATGATCCGCCCTGTTTGGAGACACCGGTAAAGGCGCTCACCAACTCACCGATTCCCGAGCTGTCGATGTAGGTGACGTCGGCTAGATTCAACAAGAGGTTCTTGTTTCCCTTGCCCAACTGGTCGCGAATCAGCTCCCGCAACTGGGTGCAACCTTCTCCCAATGTAATCCTTCCGCTTATATCGACGACCGCTACGGAATCAATTTGTCGAATCGTGGCTTTCATGCTCACGGTCGGTTCCTCCTTGTTTTGTCGGAATTCCGGTATTCAGGCGTTTGATCATGGTCACTTCAGTTCCCTGGCCGTTCAGATTTTCCACGCGGAATTCGTCCATGAAAGTGCGAATTAGGAAAATCCCACGCCCGGAAACATTCAGCAGGTTTTCGTCCGACCGTGGATCGGGAAGATGGCTTGGGTCGAAACCGTGGCCCTGGTCCCGGATCCGAATCTCCAGCCGGTCGGAGTGAATCTTGAACTGTAACCACACGCTCTTGCTGCTGTCATTCTGATTGCCGTGCCAGATGGCGTTGATCATCGACTCATGCACCGCCATTTCGATGCGCTGCTGTTCGTCCTCATCAAATCCGGCGGTGCCGGCAACGCGGCGTGTAATTTCCTCCGCAACCTCGACATTCTTGAGGTCGCTTTCGAGGGTCACCTCAACGACACTGCTATCAGGAGTCATAGGGTCCGGCAGGGAACGCACATCCCAGCTCTGAAATTACCCCAGCGCTTGCTGAATGTCAACGCGCGCGTTCACATTCTTCCGGTAAGTGCCTTCCATCATCATTAGAAATATCAAAAGCGGCGCGGGGTTGCATACGTGCCGAAGACCAGAAGCGTAAACGACCCCTCGAACCGTCCGTAGTCGCCTTGAAGTATACTGCCTTCCTTGCCGTAGAAACCCAACGCCCCGTCTTGCGGGGAAAGCGGCCCGCACGGTGACTTTCTTCAGAAATCGACCGCGTATTATAAAGGACCGTGAGGTTGGGTGACCGTGCAATTTCTACGCGCCGTCCTTTATTTTCAATACCATCTCAGGAGGTCCCTTCATTTTGACATTTTTTTCGACTGAATTCGCTGTCTTGAAAGCCCACAACTCTAGGCTTCAATAGCTTCCGCGACGCCGCGAAGGCGAATGGCCCTCCGGGGCCCAGGACCTTCTGCAAGCGTCGAAGGACAGGGCAGATGTAGCCTGGCGAAAGTCCTCTGGACAAGCCCAATTTACTAGGCTCTTAGATTCATGGTTCGGAGTTGAGCGGAGCAGCGCTCCGCGCGATTCGCCGGTGGGGGCACCGGCGTTTCAATTTGCAATCCACCTCCCGAGGCAATGCCTTCATTTTGAAGTTCTTGCTCCTTCGTCAAGAATTCGGAGCTATAGTTGAGAGGGTTTCCGTTACTTCGGTCTTCATTCGATCGTGGAGGTGGTTGATGGGAGAGTTGGCGCGAATCGGCGTTTCTCTGGAATCCAATCTTCTCCGGCAGTTTGACAAGGTCATCAGCCAGAAGGGGTATGGCAACCGCTCGGAGGCGATCCGCGACCTGATCCGCGATCACCTGGTGGAAGTACAAATCGACCAAAACCGGATCGTCGTGGGGACTCTAACTATCGTCTACGACCACCACCGGCCCAATCTGACCGAAAAGCTGGTTGAGGCGCAGCATCAGTTGGGCGGTAAAGTGCTTTCATCGATGCACCTGCACCTGGATCATCACAACTGTCTGGAAGTTGTCGTGGTAAAAGGCCGCAGCCGGGAGGTCCGGGATTTTGCCAACGGAATCCTGAGTCTTAAAGGGGTTAATCACGGTCAATTGGTCGTAACCAGCGCCGGGGAACATTCGCCATAGCCCTGGCATACATTCACCGTTACCACTCTGTCGAGTTGCTCCACTTCCCCGAATCTTCCTCAACCTTCCTTCGCTGGCGAACGCCACGGGCTTACCGGATCTCTGACCCGAGTCCGCAGAAGCTCCATTCGACGCCAATTCTAAGTCTTCGCTTTCTGTCCGATTTCCACAGCCCATTTCCGCACGAAAATACTA
>JASHTY010000131.1 GCA_030040315.1 Terriglobia bacterium
TTCCGCCCATTCACCACCAGCGCGCGCAGGCTCGTTCCGCCCATGTCGATTCCCACCAGAACGTCCTTCGCTGGAACCATCGGCCTTCCTCCCTTTTGTCAGGCTGCTGCGTCAGGAGTCTATCGCAATCCGGCGGCCTTGCGAATCCGAAAAACTGGCAAACCGTCGATGACGCGATTACAATCGCGGGCGCTGAAATTTCCGTGTTTCAGAGTCGAAAGGGAGAATCAATTTGGCTGGGGCAAGGCGTCGGGCGTGGAGAATTTGGCTGGTGATTATTTTCGGCGCCATCACGCCGCCATCCATCGTGGCATCGCCTCCTGTGCAAGCCGATTCCGATCTGCCATTAATCCTCGAGCGGCTGAAGGCGCAATTCGCCGGTGGCAGCTACGCGCACGCGAACGAATGGCTTGCGTCGCAGGCGGCCGACGGACACTGGGATGACATCGTCTATCAGGATTCCGCGATGGCGAGCTGGAAGCCCATGGGGCATTTGAGCCGGCTCGGCGTGATGACCAACGCCTACGTCGATCCTTCCAGCCCGTCATTTCATTCCGCGGAGATGCTGCAGGGCGTCGTGCGAGGCCTCGGCTATTGGTACAACCTGCACCCCGTGTCAAACAATTGGTGGAGCAACACCATTGGCCAACCGTTGAGTCTTTCCCGCATCCTCGTGCCCCTGGAGAGCGCTCTTCCGCGCGACGTTTTCCGAACGGGCTTGACTTACTACTATTGCCCGACAGAAGTCGATCCGCGGCGCACCACGGGCCAGAACCTGGTTTGGTACGCACAGCAGCAACTGATTCGCGGCGCCCTGGCGCGCTCTGCCGACGACATTGCCGCGGCCAGCGGCGCGATGCAGCGGGAGATCCGCATCACCACGGCGGAGGGCATTCAACCCGATTTCAGTTTTCACCAGCACGGACCGCAGCTCTACAACGGCGGGTACGGGCAGAATTTTATCATCGACACCACGCGCTTCGCCGCGCTCCTGAACGGAACTCGCTTCGCGTTTTCCCCGGCCAAGCTCTCGATGCTGGCGGATTATCTTCTCGAAGGCAGCGGCCATATGATTCGCGGAAAGCTGCTCGATTACAGCGCCAACGGCCGCGCCGTGACCCGCAAAAATGCCGGCGAAGGCGCGGTGCCGTTGGCCGCGGCGTGCGCCCGCCTTGCCGCGCTGCTGCCGCAACGCGCCACGGAGTTAATTGCCCTGAAGGACCACATTGAGGACTCCGGCCTTCCGTTCAGTTTCATGGGAAACCGATATTTCTGGTCCTCCGACTTCATGACCGACCAGGGTGGGGATTACTATATCTCCGTTAAAATGGTTTCGAACCGCACCGTGGGCACGGAAACCAGCAACGGCGAAAACTTGAAAGCCTGCTGGCTGCCTTTCGGGCTTACGTGGATTGTCCGCCGCGGCGATGAGTATGCGAATATCTTTCCGGTTCTGGATTGGGGACGCCTGCCCGGCGTAACCTCCGCGCATTTTGCCACGGCCAACGTCAAGCGCCTGACGCAGCCGGATTCCTTCGTGGGCGGAGTCTCCGACGGAATCTACGGCGCGGCGGCGATGGATTTTGAGCAGATGTCGACGCGCGGCCACAAAGCGTGGTTCTTCTTCGACGACGCGATGGTGGCGCTGGGAGCGGGCATCAGCTCGACGCGCGACGAACCTGTGGCCACGACGCTCAACCAGACTCTGCTGAACGGACCCGTGGTGGTGGATGGTCACGAACTCAATCAGCGGGAGATTCGCCTCCCGCACCCAACGTGGGTGCTGCATGACGATGTGGGTTACGTGCTTCTGGAACCGGAACCTGTCACGGTTACCGCCGGAGCGCAGACGGGCGACTGGCACTCCATCAACGTGCAGTATTCGGACGCGCCGGTAACCCAAAACGTGTTTTCGCTTTGGGTCGATCACGGCGTCCGCCCGAAGGACGCGACGTACGCATACGCCGTCGTGCCCGATGCGGACGCGCGAACGCTCGCGGTGTGGGGGCCGCATCCACCCGTGCGGATCATCGCCAACACACCCGAGCAGCAAGGCGTGGTGTATGACAATGAGCGCGTTTCGGAAATCGTTTTCCACACGCCCGGAAGTGCAGTGTTGCAGGACGGTCTCTCTCTCAAAGTTGACCACTCGTGTCTTCTTCTGCTGCAAGCAAATGATGATACGGCGCGTTTTACCGTCTCGAGTCCCGGCGGTGAGTTCGACGTTGTTCATCTGACCGTGACGACGCCCCACTCCGAACAACAGGTCACGTTCGACCTGCCAGGCGGCGATTGGGCAGGCAAAAGCCAGGTGAAGGAAGTTCCCATTCGTTGGTAGCGCGTGCATTATGGGAAGAATGCAATCATCATTCTCAGTGCCCTCTGCGCCTGGAAGGATTTCACTCAGAGGCCGCTGAGCAGTTCCGTGTTCGCTGTGTGAAATCTATCGAGACGCGGAGTACACGGAGAAATCGAGGGCGATATGAACCATGCGCATGAACACGCAATCAAACCGGGAGTAACCCGCCGCGACTTCATGGCAGCGGCGATTGCGGGGGCCGCGGCGCCGCTTGTGGGCCACGCTGAATCCGGCCAGCCGCTGCTGGATCTTCACCAGCACACGAATTACGTGGGGCGCACGGACGAGCAACTGATCGCCCACCAGGCCGTCCACGGCGTGACCACCACGGTGTTGCTGGCGGCCGCGGGATGGATGCTCACGGAGGCCGGCGACAACGCTTCCTGCGCGGCCCTGCAAGCACAGCACCCTGAACTCTTCTTGCGCTTCGCCTGCTGCGACGTGGCGGAGTCACGCACGCCCGACGTTTTGCGCGGGAACATCCATCGCGGCGCCATCGGCTTCGGCGAGTTGAAATTCAAGGTCGCGGTCGATTCGCCGGAAATGGAGCGCGTCTACAAACTGGCGCAGGAGCTGGGCGTGCCCGTTCTGATGCACTTTGAATATGAGATGTACAACACCGGGTTCGAGCGTCTCGAATCGGTCCTGAAGGCGTATCCCGGCGTTAATTTTCTGGCCCACGCCCAGACGTGGTGGGCGAACATCAGCGCGGATGTGAATCCCCTGGACCTGTACCCGAAAGGCCCGGTGAAGCCGGGAGGGCTGAGCGACCGCTGGCTCTCCGATTATCCAAACCTCTACGGAGACCTATCGGCCGGCTCCGGAGCGAACGCTCTCACCCGCGATCCGGATTTTACGCGCGGCTTCCTTCAGCGCCACGCTCGCAAGCTGATTTGGGGAAGTGACTGCCACTGCCTGGACGGTAAGGGCTTGGGCAACATGGACCTTTCCTGCATTGCCACTCGCAGCCTTCAGGCGTTGCGAGCGTATGCGCCGGACGCCGCCACTTATCGCCGCCTTACCTTTGAGAATGGCGCAGAACTGCTGAAGCTCAAATCGCGGGCCTGACCGTGGCCAGGACGCACAATCCCCGGAACGAATCACCGCGCCGCAGCGTCTATGGAAGGTTACAGACAAATTTCGCAAAATGCGGAGGGGCCATGGATCTTGGGCTGAACGGAAAATTCGCGGTGGTTTCGGGCTCTACCGCGGGCATTGGGTTTGCGATCGCCGCCACGCTCGCCGCTGAGGGCGCGGAAGTGATTGTCAACGGCCGCACGGAGGCGCGCGTGGAGGCGGCCGTCGCCAAGATTCGGACTGAAGTAAAAGGCGCACAGGTCAGCGGCATCGCGGCGGACCTGGGAACTCGCGAGGGCGTCGAGAACCTTGTTCGCCAGGCTCCCTCTGCGGACATTGTGGTCAACAACCTCGGAATCATTGAGACGAAGTCATTCGCAGAAATCACCGATGCCGACTGGCTCCGATTCTTCGAAGTCAATGTGCTGAGCGGCGTGCGGCTGGCGCGCCACTACCTTCCCGGCATGAAGGAACGGAACTGGGGACGCGTCATCTTTATTTCCAGCGAGTCCGCCGTCAACATTCCCGTGGAGATGATCCACTACGGAATGAGCAAGACCGCGCAGGTGGCCGTGGCGCGCGGACTGGCGGAATCCGTGGCCGGCACGGGCGTCACGGTGAATTCGATCCTGGCGGGGCCCACCCGGTCCGAGGGCGTTGAAAATTTCATTCGCGAAGTCGCGGAGGGCCACCGCGTAAGCGTCAGGCAGATCGAAAAGGAATTTTTCGAAAAAGTCCGCCCCACCTCGCTGCTGAAGCGCTTCGAAACTCCCGAAGAGGTTGCGGCCATCGTCGCCTTCGTCGCCAGCTTCAGGGGAGCGGTGATCAACGGCGCGGCGATTCGAGCCGAGGGAGGCGTAGTCCGGGCGGCGCTTTAAGCGGTGACTTGCGGCGCGCCAAGACCCATCCCGGTGGCGCCGATTGGCATCAAATCTGTGCGGGAGCGAAAGGCGGGAGCGGCCGTTCCCGGAGGGATGCTGTCCTTGCGCCCGGCATCGGAAAGATTCGAAGGTCGAACGGCTCGCATGGCGGATTGCATGAGGTCACTCTTGTTCGCTTGCGTGGCAACGATGTTTACTGTGTCTGCCTTCGGCCAGTCCGCACAGAAGTCAACGAGCGGGATTGAGGGCGACTGGCAGGGAACGCTGCGCGCCGGGAAGAACGAATTACATCTGATCGTGCACATTATGAAGGACACGCACGGATTCCTGGCCGCCACGCTCGACAGCCCCGATGAAGGAGCCATGGGAATTCCCATCACCGACATCAGCTTTGAGAATTCCAAACTGACCTTCAGCTCCGACAACATCAGCGCGAATTACGAGGGCCAGGCCAATTCGGATCTCTCCTCGATCTCCGGAAGCTGGGCACAGGCGGGCAATACCCTGACTCTCAACTTGAAGCGAGCCGCGCCCGCGGCCAAGGCCGACCAGAAGCCTGACAAGTAACGCGCCCGACTCGCCTGGAGCGGCACGGCCCAACCTGGAAAAACCAGGTGTAATTATCCTCCGGCAAAGCCGGAGGCTTTACGGCGGCTGGCCCCTCAAAGGGGCCTTATCGCCGCCGGTAACAAACCCCTCACCCAACTCCCCTCCCCCTCTTCCCTCTCCCCAGGGGAGAGGGAAGAGGGGAGAAGGGGTGAAGGGTGAGGGGTCAATTCGATGCGACACAAGCTCAAGTCTCGATGACTCCCGGGACCGTCAAACTTCGGCTGCCCCCCCGGCAAAGCCGGGGATCTCCCAACGGAGTAGCCCATTGAGCCCACGCCTGGCGCTTCGAGGCTACATTTAACGCCAAACGCTAGATTCTAAAGACTTGAGCTTAACCCATCCCCTAACATCCTTGTTTTCATCAACCTCGCCGGACCCTCCAAAAACTAGCCTACACTATCTTTTGTTTTCAACAACATCGCCGGACCCTCCTGCGTTTTTGCCCCGTTCTTTCATTTGGCCCATTTTTTCGGTTCCTAAACGCCCTGTTTTGAAGCACATACAAAACTGACAATCTGTCTGAAATTCAACTAACCCCCTTTCTTATGTGCAAGATCGCCGGAACGCGCGCGCTTGGCGCGCCCAGGGCTTTTTGCCTGAAGTCGTTGCAATTTGGCCAGCAGATCCATTACTCGCGAGGCCAGCCGCAGATTGGAATCCTCCATTCGCTGCATCAGGTTTACGTCGTGATCCGATGGCGTGATCTCCGCCGCGCGCTCGTAAAGCGAAGGCGCAGCCGCCAATTCACTGAGCAGTGCTTGGCGCCGGGCTTCGTAAATTTCCACCTGGCGGGTAAGAATATTTTCCAGGAGCTGACGCACGGGCTCGCGCGCGTCCCACATTTCGGCGGTTATTTCGGGGTAGCGCTCGTCCACCGCGGGGTCTTCCGGAGGCGATGCCCCATCGGCCGCTTCGACGGTTCCTTCCACCGGCTGCGATTCCTCCACATCGGCCGTGGGCCCCGCCTTGGGCGCGCGCTCATTCCCGGTACGCAGCGGCAGGCCGAAGGCCGCGCAGATACTGTTCATCACCTCCTTTTTCCTGGCTTCCGCCACCGATTCTTCCTCTTGCTCATCCAGGCCCGGCGTGCCCGGCTCGCGAAGCTGGAAAATGAGGGAGAGAGCAATCTCGCTCATTTCCCCGACGGCGTCATCATTGTGCAGTTGCACCATCTGATCCAATTCGGCGGGCGGCGCGACGTAATGCTCCTGCGCGACAGAGTTGGCGAGCTGGCGCAAGGCATCCGCCGTCATTTTCAGGCGGGTCATTTGCGCGTGCAGGCGAGTTTCGCGGCCCTCCTCAGCCTCGCGGGCTTTCTTCAGGTCCTGGCCCTCGCGCTGGCGGCTGGCGCGGTCAATTCGCACCAAAGCCCGGGCCAGGCTGCCCAGCAATTTTTCGCGGGCGGGATTGCCGTCGTCACCGGCGTCGCGCAGGCCTTCCAGAACTTTCAGGAAATCATTGGGATCCTCGCCCAGCGAGCGCAGTGCTGCTTCTTCATTTTTTGAGTAACACCCGTGACGCAGGTTGACGGCGGCACATTGCTCAATTCCGGCTTGCGTCACCGGCCCGCGTGAGGCTGCGCCATTCCGCCGGCGCGCCGCCAGGCTTTTTTCCGTCAAGCGTGGTTTCTTCACTAAGGGCATAACATCCTCCTGAGGCAGTGGGCGGTGATCAGTGGACACCGGTCAGCCGTTTGCAGGTTTGAGATCGCTCGAAGGCGGGGAAAGGAAGAATTGACTCACTTGCGGCCGCGCGCGGCACACCGAAACACCTGGCACTGCCCGTAATTTGAATTTCGCCGGACCAGAGATGCGGGTCCGCGGTCGCACATTCGGGCCATAGTATATGGCCTTTTAACCAGTATACCGTAGATATCGATATTGTCAACTACGAAATGGAGACTAAATGCAGGCTTATCAGCCGGCGGGCGCAGACTCCCGCCCTTTGGAGTCTGCGTTTCCGGTGGCGGGCGCAGACATGCAGTTCAACGTCCGCGTTCCACCAATTCGCAGATTCTGGCCGGAGGCCACCGAAAGTGTACTCTCACTGTGAGGGACGCAGACATTGGAAGGCATGTCTGCGCCAGCCCGAATTGGCGTAGCCTGGGCCATCCGCGCGAGCTGCCATCAGCGCGTGGGGGATGTATTCGCATGGCCAGACGGTAATTCAATGGCATCCTTCCTTCTGAGTCCATTCCCCGGGAACTGTCCTGATCTCCAGGGACGGAATCCGCACCGAAACCTTTTCACCAAGGTAGCTGCTAAAGCCCTCTTCGAGGGCAATTGACCGCGAAGGCGCGAAGTCGATGCGCCCGGGCGCAGCTCCATCTTCAATCCCATCTGGGAACAAGGGAAGAGAGCTGCCCGAGCCCGCAAAGATCGCCAGATTGTATCTCCAGATCTGAACGGGGTTGGGCAGGATCGCTCCGTCATTGGTTGATTGGTTTTTTGGCGATGGGGATGAGGCGCTGGGCTGGCCCGGCCCCGCCATTTGGTTGAATCCGCTGGCATCGCCGAGGTGCCTCAACGAACCATCCGACGGCCAAACGACGGGGAATGAGAGCAATGCCTTCGGGTTCTGGTCGGACCAAAGGGAAGCATCCGCCGCGATTTCAAAGCGTTCCAACCGGCCAAAGAACTCGATGCTGACCACGGGGTTATTCAACCGGCCGGAGTTCTTTGGCGCACAGTAAGTCTGCTTTCTCCCCGGGAAGATTTCGGCCAACTCTTCGG
>JASHTY010000132.1 GCA_030040315.1 Terriglobia bacterium
CACCAGGCGGGCGCGGGAACCTGCGGGCAGGCTTTGGCCGCAGGTAAACCGCAGCTCATCGTGCCCTTTGCCTTCGACCAGTTGGATAATGCCGAGCGCTTGCAGCGCCGCGGCGTGGCACGAACGATTCCGCGAGGCAAATTCTCCGCCCGGCGAGCAAAGCAGGAATTGGACCGATTGCTGTCCGACGCGAATTATGCGCGCCGCGCCACGGAATTGGGAGAGAAAGTGCGGGCTGAGAACGGTGCGCGCGCTGCAGCGGACGCTATTGAACGTCTTCTTCAGTAGGGCTTGCGGAAGGCGCGGCCGCGGGGTTGTGGCACGGCCATCGCCCCGCGGCCCAAAGCCTTCGAGCGACGCGTCGTGGCCGTGACTGCTTACGGGCAGGATGCCCGTGCCACGATTGAGGGAGCGGAATCCTCCCGCTACACTCCACCGATTTTTTGGAATCCGGAATCCCGCCACCGCTCTAATCTTTGCTTTGCTTCGTCGATCAGGCTCAAAACTTTCGGGGCCTCGTCTGATTTCATGACTTCGTCGCCCCAGATCGGCTCGAGCAGGTCGCGTGGATGCTTATCATCATTATTCTTAAGGAAGTCTACGTCGAGCGCCGCGAGTGCTGCCGCGGCGCCGAGGGCAAACCGCCTGGGCGTCAAGTTTTGCTGCAAGGCGAGGCGCATGGTGCCAACCAGTCGATCGTCCCAACCCAACTTGCGGCCCGGGTCGCGGCCTACGCGGTACACGCTATCGTGCAAGAATGGATTGGTCATTCGCTCCATCAAGTCATCGGCATACTCGGCAAATCCCTCGGGCGTGAACAGCCGATCCTTGCCCGCGTGCTTGCGAACCAGGGCCGCACCCGATTCTTCCAAAAATGCGGCGCGGACGAAGTCAAGAATGTCGGGATGCTGCCGCAAATCGGAGATGGTGGAAAGCTCGCGCAGGTCACCGAGATAAGCCGCCAGGGCGTGCGCGGCGTTGTGGCCGTAGAGCTTAGCTTCCTCAAAGGGGAGCAGGTCGGGCTTTTCCACAAAGGCTGGGATGCCCCGCTCAAAAGGCGGTTCATTATCAGGGAAGCACACTTGCGAAATCAGGATGCGATTAAAGGATTCCACCAGGAAGGCGTGCCAACCCAAACGCGTGATGGGTTCCAGCCGGCGAGCCTGAACCTCATCCGCGCCGATGATGGTTCCGCTCATCTTGCCGATGACTGTATTGAGAAAACGGACTTGTTTCCCTGCGGCAGCGCGTTCGGTGTTGGGAATTTCGTGGAAAACCGCCTCCTCCAGAATCTCCGCGGCGTGATTGTGATTCTCCGCGGCGTAAACCACCGCGCGCGGTCCTCCCGCAGCCGCTTTTCTGCGCAGCCCTTCTGCGATAATGCGGTGAATGCTGCCCGGCCCGGAGCCGACGTAGTAATTGACGCTGGGCACGGCCGTGCAGATTTCGTGCGCCTCGGCAACCGCGTCAACCACTCGCGCCAGGTCCGCGGCCACAGTGGGATTTTCAATCTCTACCGGCCCAACGCGCGCGCGTTCCACGCGATCAGCGTGGGCGATGTTGAGAGAATACTCGTCGTAATTGCGCCGTAGCGCTTCGACCGAATCCGGAACGACTTCAGCCACCACCAGGCGCGCAAATCCGCCCGAGCGATGGGCCTCGTACAGGAACAAGCCCGCCTGAATGGCGCCGAAGCCGAAACCGACGAAGGTGCGATGGCCGGTCAGTGGCACGGATCGGTCCTCATTGGAATAGTGGTTGGTGAATAATGGCCAATAGCCACCGGAAGGGCGGGGCGATTAAGAATTCTCATTCAAGCGAGTAATGGCCACTAACCACTGCTCTTCAAATACTCTCGCTCATCCTGTGCGCTCCAGGATTTTACGACGCGAATCCCATTTGTCCGCCGGTGGGGATAGACCACGGCTTTCCCGTCGATCGACTGGGCCTTGATTCTCGCGAGAAACTCCGGCACGTGTTCCAGGTCGCCAATCTGCGCGATGTGACCGCTGGCATCGATTTGCTTCCCGGCCATCAATTCCAGCGTGCGCGCGATATCCCACGGTGAGCCGCCGCTTGAGCCCGTGATGTTGATCTCCTTGTAGTGGACGAGCCCCGTGTCAAAATCCACTACGTCCTCGCCTTTCTTAAGCCCGCCAAACAGGTTCAGAACGCCGCCGCGCCCGATCAGGAGCTGGGCATCGGCAATGGCCTTGCGCGAGCCCACGGCGACAATCACGTCATCGGCGCCGGCGAAGTTTGTCATCTCATTCACCACCATTTGCAGACTTCTTTCGGCGGGATTGAGCGTGCGCAGCAGAATCCCATCGGTCACGGCGCGCGGGCCAAAGAGCGTGCGCACCAGCTCCAGGCGCGATTCCACCAGGTCCGCCACCACGATGGCGCGCGGGCGATAGCTCATGGCCAGCGCCACATGCATCCTGCCCATCGCGCCTGCGCCCAATATCACCGTGACGCCGCCGGGCTTCAGCCCCTTGGCAACGCCGCGGGGAGCCTTGGTGTCACTTTGGGTCAGGTGGAGGTGATGGTCCTGGCCGGAAATCACGCAGGAAAAGGGCTCGCTCAAGGCCGCGTGAGCGTAGGCCAGGCTGGAATCGGGAAGCGGCAGCAGGCAGCCCGCCGCCAGCACTTCTTCGCTGATCAGAATGTATTCCGCCAGATGCCCGCCGAGCGTATAACCCACCGCAATTTTGTTGACGCCCTTCGCACCTTCCTTATAACGCTCACGGTGGTTGATGGGCGCGATGTCCACGGCCGGTTGGATGACGTAGCGTTCGCCCGGCCGATAGCGCGATTGCAGTTCCGCGCCCACGTCTACCAGCGTCACCGAGCCCTCGTCTCCCAGAATCAGCGGAAATCGCGAGACATTCCAGCCGGAGAGCAGTGAGTGCGCAGAGCCCTGCTCGATCAGCTTGATCAGCGACGTGCAAATGCCCGCGGCGTCCACGCGAGCCAGCATTTGCCCCGGTCCAGGGCGAGGCGTAATGACCTTGCGCACCTTCAGGCGATCGAAGCCCGCGCCGTCAAGCACCACCGCGCGCATTTCCGCAGGAATGGCCGGCGGCCTCGGCGACTTCTGTTCCGAGTTATTCAGTTCAATGCCAAGTTCCATGTTTGAGTTCGCAACACTAATTTCGCTGAATTGGGGGAATGGGTCAACCGGAAATCGAGGGGGCTCGCCAACGATCACCGACCATTGGGTGAATTCACGCAGTGTGTTGAAAAATTCAACAGCATTAGTTTGAGGCATTTCTTGAATAGATTGATAACACGAGGTTTGCCAAACAAAACCTAAGACAGATTTGCCGGAAATTGGCAACGGTTACATTAAGCCACATCCATACCTGCGAATTCGACTGGCTGCGAACAATGCTATGATGAATTTATGAGCGCGGGCATGTGGCGAGTAGTATCGAATTCGCAGTGCCGTTAAGGGGGCGGGAAGAAATGAAACACCGTTGTACACGCAGAGAGTTTTGCAAGGCAGTCGGCGCGTGGGGCGCGGCAACGTCATTCGCCGCGGCAGTGCCTGACGCCAGGCCCGTTCCTTTCAAGCTGGGCGTTATTACTGACGAAATTTCCGCCGACCTCGATCAGGCGCTGGAGTTCATTGCGGGCTATTCGCTTTCCTATTGCGAGCTGCGCACGATCGGCGGAAAGAACATCATGAGCATGTCGCAGGCAGAGCTGGAGAACGCCAAGCAGATTATTGAGAAGCGTGGTTTTCACGTCTCAGACATAGGCTCGCCGATTTACAAATGGAACCTTCCGGAAATGCCCGCGCAAGCTTCCGAGAAGCGCGACACGTTCAATGCGCAATTCACAGAACAGGACGCTGAAGATGTCTTGATGAAATCGTTCCAGATCGCAAAGCTGTTCGGCACGGAGAAGGTGCGCATCTTCAGCTACTGGCGTGTGAAGGATCCTGACCAAGCCTATCCGCATGTGGTCGAGCGATTGAAGAAGGCCACAGCGCTGGCGGAACAAAACAAAATCCTACTGGTTCTGGAGAATGAGCCCTCCTGCAACGTCGCAACCGGCGCGGAATTGGGGCGCATCCTGCGCGACATCGATTCGCCCTGGATGCGCGGCAATTGGGATCCGGGCAATGCCGCGGTGATGAACGAAATTCCCTACCCCGACGGATACAATCGCGTGCGCGGCCTCTTCCGCCACGTGCACATCAAGGACGCGGCGCGAGATCCCCAAACCGGAAAGTGGCGTTGGAGGCCCGTCGGCGGGGGCGTGATTGATTTCCACGGACAGTTTGAAGCGTTCATCAAAGACGGATACGACGGAACCATGTCGCTTGAAACCCATTATCGCCGCCCGGACGGGAACAAAATGGAAAGCACGCGCGAATCAATGGACGGTTTGCTGAAGGTGATAAGGAACGCTTAGATGTGTTGGAAGGGCAGGGCTTGAGTCGTAGCCACGACACGCCATTTGTGTCGTGGGTTCACGTTGACTTGAAACAGCCCACGACACAAATGGCGTGTCGTGGCTACCGACTCTCTGCAACGGCGCGACTGGAGCCTCGCCCTTCCAGACTGTACCCATGTTTTCCAATCGCACCAACTGGCCGCTCGAACCGAATCGACTCTCAGAATTACTGCGCGAACGCAGGGCGCGGGGCCTTCCCATTCTGGACCTGACGGAATCGAATCCTACGCGGTGCGGTCTGGCACTGGATGCAGAGGAAATACTTTTCCCGCTTCGCGATTCGCGCTCACTGACTTACCATCCCGATCCGCGCGGCCTGCGAACTGCCCGTGAGGCCGTGGCGCGCTATTACTGCGAGCGCGGAGTCGAACTCGATCTCAATCAAATCTTTCTCACCACCAGCACCAGCGAGGCGTACTCTTTCGTTTTTCGCCTGCTGGCCAACCCGGGCGACCAGCTTCTCGCGCCGCAGCCGAGCTACCCGCTCTTTGATTTTCTCGGCGCGCTGAATGACGTTGACGTGCGCCCCTACCCGCACGTCTATCACGATGGATGGCAGGTGGATTTGGATGAACTTGCCGCGCGATGCGGAACCCGGTCGAGGGCCATACTGGTGGTCCACCCGAACAATCCCACGGGGACATTCTCAAAGAAGCATGAGCTCGAGCGCATGACTGAGATTTCTCGCCGCAATGGGATGGCGCTTATCGCGGACGAAGTATTTGCCGATTATGGCTTCGAAGGAGACGCGGAACGAGTGCCCACCCATGCGCG
>JASHTY010000133.1 GCA_030040315.1 Terriglobia bacterium
GAGATTCCCACTTCCCTCGTGGATTTTGACGCCACCAAGCGCGCCGAGGCTGAAACCAAAGCCACCGAGAAAAAGGAACTGGAGCAAGCCAAGCAGGACGATCAGGAGCGCTTCTACAAAGCCCCCGACGTGGGGATTGAGGTGGCGCCCGGCATTCGCCTGCCGGGAGACGATGGAATTTTCACCGTGGATGGGAAGCGTCTGGTGCGCCTGGTGCAATCGGGGGCCGAACTAATTACCGATAAGAAGCGCACGGCGATGGTGCTGGCCGTACCATTGCCGATTGTCAAGGCCCGCTCGCTTCTGGTTCTGGATGGGACCAAGGCCGTAATTCGGTTGAATGACCCGCTGCCGCTCTTTTATATTCAGTCCGCCACCGGCCTGGGCGCGAGGTTAGAGTTGTTACGGCTAAAGACTGAAAAGCAAACGCGCGTGGTCGAAGATGTGGAAACCACTCGCGGCAAGAACGGCACCTCAACGGAGGAGCGTTCCGCCTTGCCGGTGGACCGCAAACAGGTGGCGGCGAACGTTTACACGATTAAGCCCCTTCAGCCGCTTGAGGGAGGAGAGTACGTTCTGGGTGAGGTCGTGGATGACAAGCTCAGCCAGGTTGTCTGGGACTTTGGCTACGAAAAATGGCAGGTGACGAAGTAATCGGCCGGCGGGCGGCGTTCACGAGGGAGCCGCGAAACGTTCAGGGCAAGATTATTGGCTGGCTAGTGCCGCGCGCTTGGCGGCGGTTTTTTCCGCGTACATGCGGGCATCGGCTTCGGCAACATCCTTGTCCGGTGTCTGCCCGTTAACGTGGAGGTACAAGCCCAAGCTGACGGAAATCGGCAGGTCGCCTACGCGGTTGCTGGCATCCCACTCGGCAACTCTCTGGTGCATGCGCTGGCGGACAGTTTCCGCGCCCTTTTCATCGGTTTCCGGAAGCAGAATCAGGAACTCGTCGCCGCCATAACGGACGACGCAATCTGACCCGCGCACGCAGGACTTCAAAATCGTGGCAATCTGCGAGAGAACGTAATCACCCATCAGGTGCCCATAGCGATCGTTCACCTGCTTGAAATTATTCAGGTCGCACATGATGAGCGCCAGCGAGCGGTTGGTGCGCTCGGCGCGGGAAATTTCACTGGCCAGCAACTCGTGCAGCAGTCCGCGCGTGAATACGTTGGTGACGGCATCGACCATGCTTGCCGCTTTCACCTCCTGCGAGGACATATACTGCTGGAGGTTGGCCAGGCGTAGCCCGCGGTTTTCAAGCTCCCGGCGCACATAAACCAGGGAAGCTAAAACCGCGGCGACCATGATGACGAACAAAACCTGGGGAGAAAGGCTTATATGCAAGCCGTCACTGAACCAGAAATGGTGGGGAAAGAAAAAAGACAGGACGCCCAGGATGAGAACCACCCCAGCAAAAACAATTAGAACCCAGAATTCCCTTTTCTGGGATTCCAAGCTGACGAGTTCGGCCTGAATTCGTGCTTGCGGGCCGACTTGTTCAACATTCGGCAGATTACGCATACCCTCCACTCACAACCCGCTCACCTTTGCGAAAAGAAATTGCAAACCCGTGCCCACTGTTCGTTGTTCTCATTATATGAAAAATGGGCGGGAATGCAACAACCGGATTGGACCGGTTTATTAATTCCAAGTTAATACGAAACAATAAATCGGATATTACTAAACTCGCATAACCCATTCATAAATTTAGCTTTTCAGAGACGGTTTTAGCCTGCGTAAAAAGCAAAAGGTAATCATTTCCACCCGCCTTTGAGTCCGTTCCGGACATGTTAAAGCCGCCGAACGGGTGCGCTCCCACCAGCGCCCCCGTGCATTTGCGGTTCAGGTAGAGGTTGCCAACAAAGAATTCCTCGGTGGCGTTTTCCAGTTTGCGCCGGTCACGAGTGTAAACCGCGCCCGTGAGGCCATAATCCGTGTTGTTGGCAATGGCCATTGCTGAATCAAAGTTTTCCGCGCGGATCACCGCCAGAACAGGGCCAAAAATCTCCTCCTGCGCGATCCGCGCTTTGGGAGATACATCGGCAATCACAGTCGGCGGAATAAAATGACCCCCACCCGGCTGCTCGCCGCCCCCGGTAATCAAACGGCCCTCTTTCTTCCCGACTTCGATGTATTCCAGAATGGATTTCCTGGCCCGCGCATTGATCACCGGACCCATGTAATTGTCCGGTTGTTCAGAGGGCCCCACGGTAATCTTCTCCACCCGCTCGCGAAGTTTTTTCAGGAACTCGTCGTAGACCTGCCCCACCACGATGGCGCGCGAACACGCGGAACATTTCTGCCCCTGATATCCGAAGGCCGATGCCACCACACCGTCCACGGCCTCATCCAGATTGACGTCACTATCAACAACAATTGAATCTTTACCGCCCATCTCCGCAATGACGCGCTTTACCCAGATTTGCCCGGGCGCCGTCTTGGCAGCCAATTCATTGATGTGCAAGCCCACGTCTTTGGATCCCGTGAAAGCCACGAAGCGCGTGCGGGGATGACCAACGAGCACGTCTCCAACCACTCCACCCGGTGCGGGGAGAAAATTCACGACGCCGGGCGGCATTCCCGCTTCCTCCAAGGCTTCGAAAAATTTGTAGGCGATGGCCGGGGCATCGCTGGAGGGCTTCATCACCACGGTGTTGCCCGTCACAACCGCCGCCATGGTCATTCCCACCAGAATGGCGAGGGGAAAATTCCAGGGGGGAATCACAATGCCCACGCCCAGCGGGATGTAGCGCAAGTGGTTCTTCTCGCCGGCTACGGGCGTGAGGGGTTGCGGCCCAGCAAGGCGCAGCATGGCGCGGGCGTAGAACTCAATGAAATCGATGGCCTCAGCTACGTCCGCGTCGGCCTCCGGCCAGGTCTTGCCGACCTCATAAACAAGTCTCGCCTCGTAGTAATACTTGCGGTCCAGCAGAATCTTGGAGGTCTTCAGCAGCAGATCGACGCGCTTCTGCGCGGGCGTGCGGCTCCAGGTCTTGAAGGCCTCGGCGGCGGCATTTACCGCGCCGTCTGCAAGCGCCGCGTCCGCCTTGGAAAATATTCCCACCACCTGCTCCGGGTGGCTGGGATTGTAGGAGTGAAGCTTGTCGGGAGTGTTGATGCGCTCGCCGCCGATCACCAGAGGGTATTCGCGCCCCAACTCTTCGCGGATTTCGTCCAGCGCGTACTCCATCCGGCGGCGGTGGGCGGGGCTTTTGAAATCGCTCAGGGGTTCGTTCTTGAATTCAGGAAGCGCCATGCGTGAGCCTCAGGGAAGAAAATCAACAGAAATCATTATAGCGAAGTTGTAGCGCGGGTGTCCGCACCCGCGATGGCTGCAAAAACTTCCCGGCCGCGACAATCAGATGAATCTCCCCATTCGCGGAGGAGACGCGGGTGGGGACACCCGCGCTACAACTCCCGACGTCACGCTCCCACCACCGGATTCGTGAGCGTTCCGATTCCTTCCACGCTCACGCTCACCGTGTCGCCACCTTTCATGAACAGCGGCGGCTTGCGGGCAAATCCCACGCCGGGCGGCGTGCCCGTGGAGATCAAATCGCCCACCTCCCAGGTTACCGATTGCGAGAGATAGCTGATGAGGAACGGCACTTTGAAAATCAAATTGCTGGTGTTGGAGTCCTGAAGCGTCTGGCCGTTCAGCGTCAGTGAAATTCGCAGATTGTGGGGGTCGGTCAATTCATCGGGGGTGACAATCCAAGGGCCGGTGGGCGCAAACGTGTCACAGCTTTTCCCGCGAAACCACTGGTTGTCGGCGAACTGCATGTCGCGCGCGCTCACATCGTGGAGGATCGTGTAACCGGCGATGTATTTATGCGCGTCAGCTTCGGAAATCCGGGTTCCGTGCTTGCCGATGACGACCGCCATCTCAGCCTCGTAATCCACCTGCGTGGAGTTGGGCGGCAGCTTGATGGGATCGCCGGGGCCGCAGATGGTGTTGTGCGACTTCAGGAAAAAAATCGGCGCGGGGGGAGGCTCATGGCCGCCTTCGCGAGCGTGGTCGGCGTAGTTCAGGCCGATGCAGGTGATTTTCTGCGGGTGTGCGATGGGCGCGCGCAACTTTGCCTTGACGAGAGGAACCAGCAGTCCCTTGGGGGCTTTTTTTTCCAGCGCCGCCGCGCCGCCTGCCACCACGGCCAGCGCCTGGCGATATTTTTCACCCAGGGCCAGAAGCTCGATCATGTCATACGGCGCCCTGCCCAGCTTGCGCAGAACCTTCGCCGCGGCGGCTACCTTGGCGTCGCCGATTTTTGCATTGGCAATTGAGCCGTATGCACCAGCCACATCAACCACCAGGTCACCGTGAACCACTCCCAGGCGAGATTGCTTTGCGGATTCGTACGTAACCAGCTTCATGATGACCCCCTTCAGCAGCGCGATGGCCGGGGATGGTTACTCACCTGTCAGGCGGAATGAGTAGTGCCCCGACCCGACCTCAAGAACCACTCGGCTGTCCTGGTATTTCCCGGCCGTAATTCCGGGCGTCCCCTCGACGAAGTGTTCCTTCTCCCAGACCGTGCGATCGCCTTCCTTAACGGTGATTCCAGTCATCTCGTCTTCCTTGGGAATGGAAACGGTGGCGGTGCTGTTGACGGGCACATCGACTTGCAGGGTGATGACGCCGGGCTCGTGACTCCACGATGATGTTACGGCGCCGCGCACCGAACCCACCGTGGCGCTCACGGAGGTAAGCTCGCGAGTTACCTGCG
>JASHTY010000134.1 GCA_030040315.1 Terriglobia bacterium
TTGAATTTTAGCGGCACCGGTTCGTCGGGGATAACCTTGAAGTGGATGCCTTCGACCGCGCGGCGCTCCTCACTCATCGTTCGTTCCAGTGTCTCCTGGCTCTCTTCCAGATCGTCGGCCAGGCTGATGGCGGCGTCTGTCATATTCACGGCGCGCGCTCCCTGTGCGACCTCATGGAATACGTTGAGAGCATGGATCAACTGCACCATACGGACCGCGGACCCATAAGCCATCGGCGCGGCAATCCCCATCATGGCCGCACTCACGCCGATGCGCGCAATCTCGAAGCCGAGCTTGAATTTCTCCCCGGTTGTCATTCCCTCTTTGCCGAGCTTGGCATCTTCAAATCCCAGGTAACGGATAAACATGCGCGTGTATTCGTTGCCGTACGAACGCGACGCGCCGCCTTCGAAAGGAACCGTTGAGAGCATATTGAGCGGGGCAAGATAAATCTTTTCCTTCGCTAACTTGAGCACGACAAAGTTGTTTTGCGTTTCGATGCCTTTCAATTCTTCTGGTTTGATGGTGACGGCATCAGCGTCGGGGTCAGGCGGCGTAGCTGAACTGATCACCAGGTTGCCCAGATCGTCGTCACCCGCAGATTGGTCGGGCGCTTCAGAGATCTTTTTGTCAGGATTGTAGACGGCAAGCGTTATGATCCGAATTGAATTGCTGCTGATCTCAACCTTTACCCCACGAACCTGCTTGTTGTCGGTTCCGGTCGGCTCCTGCGCGTAGAACGACACGGGAAACCCCTGGCTGGCGACGGCGTCGTAGCTGCGAAATGCCTCGGGCCAATTGTTGCCCTGCAGGCAGATGAACGCGAGCATCTCGTTTGCTTCGGCACCCAGTGGAAACAGGTCGGCCGCAGCATCAAGGTCCTGTCGCGCGCGGTCGAGCTGCCGCTCGACAAAGGGTTGCGAGAGCGATTCAGTCGCTCGGGTCTCCTGCTTGTACCGCGAGGAGGCGTAGCGGCGCTGCCGGTGCGTAAGTTTGCCTTTATGTTTCGCGCCCTCGTTGCTGACGCCGAGCGAAGGCAGCAGCAGGCTGGTGAGAATGTCCTGCGCGTCACTGATGTTGGCATCGTAAACGGCACGGCGCCGGTCAATATTGCCAACGTGAGCCGTTGCCTCGGCGTTGCGGGCGGAGTCCTTTTCGAGCTGCTGATAGCGCGCAAAGTGCTCCCGTGTCTTCGCCACATCTCCATACGCCTCGTAGAGAAGGCCCAATTGCCACTCGGTTAACGCAACGTTGGGCATCGTCTTCGCAGCGTCCTGATATTCGGCGATGACGCGATCGTAGCGGCGATAGTCGAGATAGCGGCTCGCGTTGGCAAAATCGCGGCGCACCGTTTGTCCATCCTCGCCGGGAAGGTCAGCGAGCGATTTCCAGCTTTGCGCGAGTGCCTCGGAATCGGCGCGATCGAGCGCGTTGGGAGCGAGCTTTACATAGTCCGCCAGAAGCAATGCTGCATCGCCTTGACGCGCGTCCTCCTCGGCGCACTTTGCCGCATTGAAGATTACCGCTGGATTGGAAGGGTTGGCGGATCTCAGATTTGCGGTTTGCTGGCAGAGGCTGCCGCCGGGCGCCTTGGGGTCAGCGGCATCGCGGTCTTCCTCGCGATAGCTCGCATTGAATGCGCTGCCTTCGGGGGAAGCAGCTCCAGAAGAGGGCAGATCTGTTCCCATCACAATCGTGGAATCCAATTCGAGCAGCCTGGGCCTCTCCTTCTCCTCGCCCATGCCGGCGATTGCCATTTCGAGATACAAGTCGGCGTTGACCCGATCGCCCAGTTTCAGGTAGCACATTGCAAGATCGAACTCAAGTGCCGGGCTGCCCGGCTGGTCGGCCAGTCCGCGGCGGAGTTCCTCCATGCTCTCCTGATACTTTCCAGCGTCAAAAAGCCGGCGAGCATCGCTCAGCGACGTATCCGCCTGCTGTTTCTGCGCTTCGGTAATGCGTTTGATGGCATCGAGACCATCGCCCGTGGAGTAGATTGCCTCCGCGTCGATGTACTTGTCCTTGGCCTCAACCAGCTTGCCCTGATCTTCGAGGGTTTTGCCCTCGGCAAGCAATTGTTTCGCCTGAGCCTCAAGCTGCTTCTTGCTGGACTGTGTGTTTTGTGCAAAGGACCAAAACGCAAATGCGGCGGCAATAGACACGCAAACTGTTCCAGGGTGGAGTCGTACCATCTCGACCTCCCAAGGGAAGGGAGCGCTTTGAACGTTTCCCGGAATGGGGAATTGTTAAGGGGAGGCAGGTTGGGCCCGGCTTATGCAGATACTTATACACCGGATTCGACAGTACTCAACAGTATTTTCTTTCGTAAAGGGACGTACCGCGTTGAACCCGAAGCGCAGGAGTCGCACCCGTCACAATGCAATGGCCTGTCGAGCTGGCGGTCAATCAGTCGGCTTTCTTTCCGGTCCACCGTTATGCCAATTGGAGTGACCGGACCGCTTTCTACTGGTCCCTCGCCAAAAGCCTTGTCCTGGGCAAAAATCAAATCTGCAGCTTTGCGGCGGATCGTTCGAGCGCGGTATCGCGCCCTATGAAAGGCTAAGAGCCAAGACGACCC
>JASHTY010000135.1 GCA_030040315.1 Terriglobia bacterium
TCCCGTTGCGTGCCGCGCATCCACACCATGGCATTGATGCTGGTGCCGCCGCCAAGTACATGACCGAGTGCCATGTTGAATGTCCGATTGTTCAGTCGTGGCGACGGGATGACAGGCAGGTGGTAGTCAAGCGGCCCGCCGACATTGCAAAACCAGATGCTCGGGTTCGCGATGGTCGGCGCGTCGTCGGGACCTCCCGACTCGACGAGAAGAACTTGCGCGCCGGACGCTGACAATTCCGCGGCAAGAACCGAGCCGGCCGCGCCCGCTCCCACCACAATGAAGTCATATTGCTCTCTTGATACGCTGGCCAATTTGAACTCCCAGATTTCAAATCTGATTTCAACGGAAGTCTCGAAGGTCCGAGCGCTGTCGCGAGCTGCCCATCGTTTCGTGACTTCCGCCGTTTGCGGTCGGTTAATTCACGGTCTCGAATTGCTCGGCTTAGACCTCCACCTCTTTTCCCGCGGGATCGCTTTGGAACCTCGTGGCACCCCCTGTTTTGAACGAGCCAGCAGTGCCGTAGCTGTCCTCGAGAAACTGGACGTATGCAACTTTGTCTCCCTCAAAACGCGCCAAGAGCGCAAATGGAGACGTGATTTCCTTACCGGTCGCATTCGACTTGTAGGTAAAAGACCCGAAGAGTGCAACGCGGCTACCCTGCTCAATCGCGTCGGTGACCTTGAAGTCGAGCGTTTTCCAGAAGCGCTGGATGTCCGCAAAGACGTCGCGCAACGACTGGGGCCCCTTGTGAGTGCCGGCCCAAGGCATGATTTTCTTCAGTTCCGGGTTGTCGAAGTTCAATGAGACGTAAATCGCGTCAGGCGTCATGAGCCGCTGAAGGACTTCCAGATTTGTTGTGTTCTGCAAAACCTGTTGCAGCACGGCGGTCAAATGGGTCGGCATCTGGTCATTCTCCGTTGCATTTGCCTTATCAGTTCGTGCTGAACGACGTTACCTTGACAGGAATTCGGATCTTGCCCCATGGGCAAGCGCCTGACTAGGGGAGACGACATTTGAGCGTCGCCTGCCCGGAAGTTCTACACGCCTTTAACTTCGCTCGCACGCAGGAGCTGCATCTCCCATGCGAGTACAGAGCCGGAAGCGCCTGCATGGTCGGACAGGATCTGAGCGACCTCGCCGAGCCTCTCTGTGCGCGCCCAATCACGCTGCAGTTCTCCCGCCATGGCCAGCCACGTGATCGGTTGGGCTCCAGCAGCCACCAGGCGGCGGATGGCCATATCATGCGCTTCCGCGGAGACGCCACCCGACGCATCGGTGACGACGTACACGTCATAGCCATCACCCATCGAATGGATAGCGGGCATCGCCAGGCACATCTCCGACCAGAGCGCGGCGATGACGAGCTTATTCCGGCCCGTTTTCTTCACCGCGTCGACAACCCTTTTGTCCTCCCAGGCATTGATGTAGGTGCGATTAATGGGTTTTTGGTTTGGGAAGACGTCTTGAACGGTCTTGAAAATTACGCCGCCGCGCTCCTCCGTCACCGTCGTCAAGATCGTCGGGATATTGAACGCCTTCGCCGTCTTCGCGAGGCCGGTGACATTGTTGATGACCATCGTTGGTTCGTGGCTGTTGACGTTTGCGAGCTGGAAAGGCTGGTGGTCAATCAACAGAAGAACGCAGTTATCGGGCGTAAGAAGTGCGTCGAGACCTACCTTTGTGAACGTTTGCATGATGCATTCCTTTCTGTGGAGATGAGAATCGTAATAGACCTTTCGTGCCACTCCTGCCAACCTGCTATTTTCGTGAGGAGACCTGGGCCGTTGCCTCTGGGCTGGAAGCGCGAAAGATCTCACACGGCCACGGTGCCGCCATCTACTGGCAGGTCGATGCCTGTTATAAAACTGCTCTCCTCGGAAGCCAAAAACACCGCTGCTGCCGCAATGTCTTCCGGCCTCCCGAGGCGCCTCATGGGGATTCTCGTTTTAAATTGTTGTTTCGCCGATTCTGCATTTTCGCCAAATAATTCTTGAAGGCCCGGGGTTTCAATCGGTCCCGGACTGATCACATTCGCGCGGATACCCTTGCTCGCATACTCCGCCGTCCATGTCCTCACAAATGAGCGCAAGGCGGCCTTCGTACCGCTATAGGTTGCGTATCCGGGTATCCCTTTTTGCCAAGTGCTGGAGCAGGTGAGAATGATGGAGCCGCCGTCCCTGATGAGTCGCAGCGCCTTTTCCACCGTGAAGAACACTCCGCGCACATTGGTTCCAAAGGTCCTGTCGAAGTGTTCCGGAGTGGCGACCTGTGTCAGCATCGGCTCAAGAAGGCCGGCATTCGCGAACAGAATGTCGATCCTCCCCTTGTTTTTGGCGACGGTCTCGAAAAGCCGGTCGAGGTCGGCGAGATCGGAAACATCGGCTTGAATAGCGGTGATGTTCTTGCCGACCTCTACTACTGCTTTGTCGAGTTCGTCTTTTCGGCGTCCGGTGATGAACACATCAGCGCCTTCCTCGACAAACCGTTTTGCCGTGGCCAGCCCGATTCCACTGCTTCCACCGGTGATTACCGCGACTTTTCCTTGCAATGCGTTCATGCGAGCGCTCCTCTAGAAGCTGATTTTCGCCGTCAGGCCTTCACGAACTCAGCCATCGGCGAGATGGTGACCTCGTCGCCTCAGTTAATCTTTCGCTTGATCGATCCACCTCCGGATATGGAGAGGGCAATTTTCGAGCTTGATGCCATCGCCCTCACAACCACGGAGAAAGTTGACGGCATCCTGGTTGACGAGCGTCACGTCCCTCAGATCCAAAATCAGCCGCTGCCTAGATGTTTCGGCCGCGACCAGCTCTTGAAGCTGCTTGATATCGTCTGGTGTTTCGATCCGGCCGCTGAGTGTGAAGAGAACTCGACCGTTCCCTGTTCTCCGAGTTCTTAGCATTCAATCTCCCTCCGCTTGAAAACGGCAGACGGGGTGAGCCGCGCTTGCAACCTACTGAACCGGCGCGCTGGACTCAATTCGTGAGCTCTCGTTCAGCCTGAAGCCAATCCTCAAGTTCAGAGCCAGGTTGCGCCCCGCGCTGCAGATAAATCTCGTATGCGCGATTTCTTATTTTTCCTTCACGCGTTGAGCGCAGTAACCCCTCTCTTTCTTCAACTGCTGCTTCAGGTTGCGTGGCCTCCGTACTGCCGATCATCTTTGCTTTCGATGCCATGTTCGGTCTCCTTCGAAAAATGAGTTCACGGCAATCTCCTTGCTTTCACGACTGAAGACGACGCAATTAGACACTCTTTGATCTCCTCGAGTTTCGGTTCATTTCGTAGCTGCTTGCTTCGTGTGTGCCTGATAGTTGTCCATCAGCATTGAGTAATTTGGATTGTATTCATGGAACAGCTGGGTCATCGCCGGGCCGGTTGGGAGGCGCCAGTCACGCTGCAACTCGGACGCAACCATCACCCAATTAACCGGAGTGACGCCATGCGCAACCAGCCGGGCGACGGTCATTTCGCGAGCGGCGGCATCGGGGGAACCGGAGGCGTCAATCGCGCCGTAGACGTTGAAACCTTCGGCCGCAGCCTGCATCGCGGGAAAGGCGAGGCAAACCTGGCATGTGACGCCGGCCATGATCAGATTTTTCCGGCCGGTGGCCTTCACCGCCGCCACAAACTCCTCATTGTCCCAAGCGCTGATCTGGCCTGGACGGCGGATCACCGGTGCGTTCGGGTGAAGATCAAGCAAGTCTTGGAGGATGGGGCCATTCGGGCCAGTTTCGTAGTTCGATGTGAGTATGGTCGGCAGGTTGAAGATCTTACCGACCTTGGCCAGCGCAATGACGGCCTGCCGAAACTCCACCGGCGTGGGGTCATGGTTAAGCTGCATGGTGCCCGACTGATGGTCGATAAGCAGCAGCGCGGCGTTATCCTTCGAGCAGCGTGATTCGGTGTAGTTCGAAGTGATCGAGGTCATCTTTAGTCTCCTTTTACGAGCGAGCGATGGCCGCTTCGAGATTCGAGAGCACGCCGAGCTGGGCGAAGATCACCGTTCCCGAGGGGTAGCAGTTGAAGGACTGAATCTTGCCGTTTTTCAAGCGAAACACGTCGCAACACGGCGCATCCATCCGTTTGCCCGTCGGCTGTATGGTACCCAGTGGCGATTTAAGTGGCCCCCTCTGCGTTCCCTGTAGTGCCAACTCAACGATGACGGTATCTCCGTCCACGAAAAACCGGTACAACTCGCGATGCATGTCTGGAAATGCGGCTGCGTAGGTCTCGACCGGCTGACTGAGTTGCTTACCGCGATAGGTGACGCCGATCGATTCATCTACAAACGTTTCGTCTTCGGTGAAGCAGTCGACCCACCCTGCGAGATCCTTTCGTTCCGCCACTTGGTATGCGTTTCGAACTGCTGCTTCGTTTGCGGTCATTGCCAAGCCTCTCTTTCTTCAACGGATGATGCAGGTCTCTTCGTAAGACCCGAGCGCCAGCTACGGCACAACTTGTTTCATGATGTCGCGCGGATCGAGCATCACGTATTCCTCGATGATCTGGTTATTTTTCCACCTGGCGATGGTGGTGAAAAACGATTCAAAGCGCTTTCCGGTGGGTGCGATAGTCCCGCCGTCAGGCGTTTGCACGGGTTTGGTGAACGTGCCGCTGACCCTTCCCATGGCCACCGTCCATTGGCCCTGGCCAAACTGAACATCATACGGGTCGTTGTGGACGCGCGTGTCAGGGAAGGCCGCAAGGGTCTCCTCGATCACGTTACGATGCGGTGGCCGGCCCCGCGTGCTTTCCGAACCGAACTGGATGACCTTAACGTCTTCGCTGTGCAACTGGTCCAAAAAACGGTTGTAGTCCCTGAGATTGAAGGCGTCGTCCACCTGCTTCATTAAGTTGAGCAGTCGGGCTATTTCGGGGGTCGGCTCGCCGGTCCCAGTGCCCCGATCGAATTTCTGTTCGCTGGCGTTGGTCGGAATTGATGCGTTCTTCATAGCGCGTCTCCCTTCATATGGCGGTTACGGCTGAAATGTTGTAGCTTTCGCGCTGGCGTCGCAGAGTATCAGGTGGCGCTGATGACCAACGGCTCGCCCGGAGTCAACACGCGCACGCATGTCTTCGGAGATAGAGAAGCGGTGGCTTGCTGGAATCGCTGCGTCAGCGCGGACGGCGAACCAGCATACTTCAAGAACAGGGTATCCATGAGTGGGCCACCTCTAAATGCGTAATGTATTGGCACAGCGTAGCGAGGCTGGAGAATCCGGCATAAATCGGCGGCGTCTTCTGCGTCCATTACGACTTTGCGGTTGCCTGCCGGGCGAATCCGCAGGCCGTTGATCGCCAGGAGTGCCAAGTCGATGCGCTTCCACCTCGCCGCTATTTCACTGAGCTCGGGAATGAGCAACGTATCCCCACCGAAATAAGCTGCCGTGCCACAGGCCTCAAGCACGTAGGTGATCTCGGGTACACCATGTTTTCCCGGACAGGCGGTTACCCGGATCGGCCCAAGCGTGGTCGTTTCCCATGTGTCCATCTCGATTACGTTTGTGAAGCCATTTTCGCGCGCTGTCTTCCCGATTCCTCGCTTGACGGCGATGGGTACCTGCTTGTCGGGATACGCCCGAAAGGCTTTCATATCGTAATGATCGTAGTGACCGTGGCTGACGACCACCCCGGTCAGATGCGGGAGATCCTTCAGGGCTATACCGTAAGGCTCCCCATGATGGTACCCAAATCGCTCTGAGAACCAAGGATCGGTGAGAATTTTGGACCCGTCGAAATCAATCAGGACACTGGAATGGGCGACGCGGATTAGTGTGACGACTGCCATAGCGGCTCCCTTTCCTGATGAGGAATCGACTGTGATCCTCCGGCTTCCTGTTGAATGAAGCCGAATTGAATAAAGGCAGTTTGATGGCCAACGTAAGTCACTGAGATGGAAGGGCAGTCGCCGTTCAAAACGTCCGATATTTTGACAATTGACAAAACTCCGTACAGAGGGCGCGGTGGCAACCAGTGTTACGGAGACGGAGCGAGGGGTCTAAATCGTTGAGGGATCGGTCAGTTTCCTCAGGGAGAATGCTTCTTGGCGGTGATCGAATGGCAGTGAGCTTCGCTTGTATCCTCGGCGGGTCCAGGCTTGTTGCCCAACGTGGCAGGAGTCTCAGCTTCCAGGCCCGGCCTTAAAGCGATTCTTGTTGATGTTTAGTGATCGAATCTTCATTTCCAGCGTGGACCGCGCAATCCCTAGCTTGGCTGCCGCACCGAATGGTCCGAATACCCGTCCTTGGCTTTCTCGCAAAGCTTCCTCAATTATGTCCTTTTCTGTAGCCGCCAGCTTCTGCGAAAGGTACAGCTTGCCGCCTGCTCTCTTATTACGGGGCTGTTGCGACAGCCAGCTTTCATCCACCGAAAAAATCTCCGTTTCACACACGATCACAGATCGTTCGATGACGTTTTGTAACTCCCGTATGTTGCCGGGCCACGGGTACGACTGGAGCAATTCGAGCGTCTTTTTGTCGACACTCCTTATGTTCTTACCCGCTTTGCGCGCGTAACGATCGACAAAATAGTTGACCAGTAGAGGAATGTCCTTCCTTCGTTCCCGCAAGGGAGGCACCGCGACCGGAAATACGTTCAGCCGATAATAGAGGTCCTCGCGGAAGGTCCCGCGGGCCACACCTGCCATCAGATCACGGTTCGTCGCGGCGATGACGCGGACGTCAATGTGGATCGCTTGTGTTCCCCCCACCCGCTCAAATTCCCGTTCCTGCAATACCCTTAAAAGGGCAACCTGGGCCTCAGTCGACAGTTCGCCCACCTCGTCAAGAAAGATCGTTCCACCCTCGGCCAGCTCGAACCGGCCGATTCGGCGCTGCGTGGCTCCGGTGAACGCCCCCTTCTCATGGCCGAACAACTCCGATGCAATCAAGTCACGGGGGATGGCAGCGCAGTTCACGCTGACGAATGCGCGTGAGGCGCGGCGTGACCGTCGATGGATCGCCCGTGCAACAAGTTCCTTGCCTGTTCCCGTCTCACCCGTAATGAGAACTGTGGAATCACTTGGCGCGACCCTGGAAATGCTCAAGAGCACCGCCTGCAAAGCGGGCGAGGTCCCAACGATCTCCTCAAACATCGACGCCTTATCGATCTCTTCGCGCAGAGCGACGTTTTCCTGTTGCAGCCTCTCTTCATCTCGTTTGCGGTCGTCGATATCAGTGCTCGCTGCATACCAACGCAGGACTTTTCCCTCCTCGTCGCGCACGGGGTTGTAACGAATCAGAAACCAGCGGTAGCTTCCATCGCTCTTCCGCAGCCGCCCTTCGCTTTCAAAAGCAGAGCCACTCGATAGGGCACGATCCCATATCGCCTGGACGCGTTTTGAATCATCAGGATGACCCAGAGCGCCGGGGGCGGAGTGGAGCCACTCATCAAGAGTGAGGCCGTGGTATTCAAGTGCGATGCGGTTGATAAAAAGACGCTCGCGGCGGGTTCCGAAAACAGCGATGAGTTGTGGCGTGAGGTCCAGGATTTGCCGAAGCTCCATCTCACTTCTCCGCAGTTCCGCTTCCGCACGCATGCGCTCGGTGACATCAATAACCGTCCCTACGAATTCAGCCAAATCGCGATTTTGATCCAGAACCGCATGGGCTAGGCAGTGAATTTTCCTAACAGTCTTGTCCGGATGAATGATTCGGTAATCAACCTCGACATCCGCTTTATCACGTAGAGCTTTCGCGACTAGTTCTCTGCAATGGGCTTGATCGTCCGGATGGATCCGCTGAACGATACTTTCGAATGGCGGTGGGCTTCCATTGGGTTTGAAACCCAGCAAACGATAGCACTCCTCCGAAAAGTACGTGGTGTCCTGCGTGGGACTCCACGCAAAACTGCCCGTGTGGCTTAACTTCTGCGCTTCCGCCAGGTAGGCTTCGCTGCTTCGGAGATCCTCTTCCTGCTGCCGGACCTTTTCTTCGGCAAGCTTGCGTTCGGTGATATCGGTAACAGCCCCGACAAACTCACAATTGCCGGAGGCATCCTTTACAGCGTGAGCTATCGCGTGGAGGTATTTGACTCTTCCGTCAAGCATCTGCAAGCGAAGCTCATTTTCGAAGTCACTGCCGGTTTGGGAGGCGCGCTCGATGATCTGCTGTATGAGGCCCCTGTCATCGGGATGTACGCAGTGCACGACCATTTCCAAAACCGGCTTCGTGCCTAGATCGACTTCGAAGATGCGATAGGTTTCCCCAGACCATACGATCTCTCCGCTGGCGGGTTTCCACCCAAAGCTGCCGGTGTGGCTGAGTCTTTGCGCTTCGGCCAGGTAAGCTTCGCTTCGCCGGATCGCTTCTTCCGCGACTTTACGTTCCGTGACATCCATTATCGCGCCGACAACTTCATCGTTGCCTGCCTCGTCCATAAAGGAATGTGCAAGATCATGAAGATGCTTTATCGAGCCATCCGGCATCAGCAATCGATGCTCCCAATCAAAGTCACTTACGCCTTGCGCCGCACGCTCAAGAAGGTCTTTGAGAGGGCCCACATCGTCTGGGTGAGATCGCTGTAGTATCAACTCAGGCGTTGGTTCCGTCCCGGGGGGATACCCATAAATTCGAGCTGCTTCCTCGGACCAAAACATCCGCTTGGTACTTACTTCCATTCCTACACTACCGGTGCGGCTGAGTCTCTGCGCATCCGCTAAATGCACTTTACTCCGCCGAAGTTCAAACTCGGCTTGCTTCCGTTTTTCAATGTCGTCGCGGAGTTCTCTTTCGCTCCTCCGTAATTCGGCCGTTCGTTCCGCCACCTTATTTTCTAACTCGTCGCGGGCCTTGCGAAGTTCTTGCTCATTAGATCGCAACGCTTCTTGTGAGCTGAGCAACTCCTTGATAAGGAATGCATTCTGAAATGCTGTGGCGGCATTATTCGCAGCTACGGAAAGCAGTTGCTGATCAATCTGGTCTGGGAAATCGAGGCGATCGGATGCTGCCGCAATGAGACCGCGTTCGCTGTTGACACCGACGGGAATCACGATACCGCAATGGGATCCTTTGAGCCCGCCAATGTTGGTCGCGATTTCCTTCCGAGAAATTTGGCCGAACGCAGCGACGTGTTGTTGCAGCCATTCCGGAAATGCCTTCCAAGACTCCCCACGCGTCACTTCGACTAACTGCCCCCCGGTGGGGTCGCACAAACGAACAAAAGCGAAATCCAGCCCGAGCGAGCCGATCAGCAAATCGGCGAGATCGGCGGCTATGGCGGGCGGTTCTCGTCCCACCCAAGCCTCCGGGATCATTGAAAGCGCCAGAAGATCTCTGACCGTTGCGCGCAGGCGGAGGGTCTCCGCAGAGGGATCTATGGTCATTTGAGCAAATCGCTATGCTACGGTCGCCCGAGCTAACCGTCGTTCTCGCATCTCATTGAGGAACTGCTCGGGAGGAATGAAGAACGGGTTCTCGCGCAGTAATCCCCCGATGATTACCAGCGGATGCGTCCGCATGATGTCCATCGCCACATTTGCGCCAAATTTGGACGGATTGTAGTTGCAAATCACCGGATCGTTGAACTTGGAAAGAACCTGATTGAGTCGTGCCTCGTATTCCACCAGATTGTATGTGGCAGGTTTGTCGAGAAATAACCAATCCATATGATGTCCCACTAGTCTGGTAAGTGGGAAGCCGGCGGCTGCGCCCGATTGGATTAGTTTCTCGACTGTAGCAAGCATTGCATCCTGGTCGAACCGGTGGTCGCGCACATATGCCTCGGTCCACGGGAGCACCTCGAGTTGGCCGGTATTCATCATTTCTCGTACGTGTATACCCGCATCGGCGAGCCGCTTCAAATGTTCTTCCCGATTCGCGGGATCCACAATATGGGAGGCCTTTTCGCCCCGGTCGAGGCCATCCTTATAGAACGAGCCGAGCACTCGGTGCTCCTCTTCGATGGTGTTGAAGAAAGCGCAGACGTGATTTCGTCCAGCGAGACTTACCCCGGCGAGCTCTACCGAATGTTCACTCGTTTTCATATATCGCCCCGGTCTTATCGTTAGAGATGAACGTGGGAATCGAATCAGTGGAAATGGGAGGCATTTCGATTCGGATTCGTTCCCCGATGAAACCACGATGAAGATGATACACCTAGAGAATCTTCACTGGGCAACTATCCGGTCGTTTCTAACGGAAGGCGCCGGCCAGGCGAATATACCACATTGGGAAACGATAGCTGGCGAGAACAACCCTTCTCACCATTGATTTCAGGGTGAACGACAGCATCCTGCTCGGATTCGGACTGAGAAGTCGCCTACCCATCGACGATCCTGCCCTTAGCCTGGATTCCGGCGCTGGAAAGGCGTTTTTTCGTTCCAAATCCGGATTCGGTCGTGGGTTGGGCTGGAAGCTTTGGAGTTTCGTAAATGATTGTCGACCAGTGGTGAGTTGCTCACCTGCAGCCCGCTTGCGTTCTTCAGGTGTTGGGCTCGTAAGGAAAAAAGAAAGAGAAAAACGGGGCGTGTCACATCTTACCGAGGGTTAGCCGTCCGGATGTGAGCATCATACCTAGTTCACTGCTGCAACACGGTTCCGGTTCGATCTGCCAAAGGGAATTTTCTCAGCCCAATCAAGGAAGGTTGGGCTGGGGTCGCCGCCATAAAGAGCAGCGCACCCCAAATGGCTACGTTTTTCCAGAAATTGATTAACTGACCCTGAAACGCCGGAGTCCCCTCGGCCAACCAGAACGAATGTGAGACGAAGGTTGCTGGCACCAAGAAGGCAAGCAGAGCTAGTGCCGACCATTGTGGCAAGATCCCCAGCGCCAGCGCAAAACCTGCAACCAGTTCCACGGTTCTGCCGGCGAGCATCATGAGCGGGACCAAGGCGGGAGGAGCTCCACGTTCCATCAGCTCTCTCGCAGGTATCGCCTGGTCTATAATCCCGAATCCGTTTAGCACAAAAACAACTGAGATAAGAAGTCGCCCGACAACCAGGAAATAACGGTAATAACGACCCATAAGGTCCTCCCTAAAACTTGTATCCGGCCCATAGCGCCCAGTAGTTGAGGTCGCGGCCAGGCTGAGTTTGCTTAAGGAAACTTCCCGCGTAAAAGATGCCGTAGTCCGCCTGAAACCACAAATGGCGCGTCGCCTGCCATCGAACCTCGATGCCGGGCCGATGGCCGACAAATCGGGCATTACTCTCTCCCGCGGCCCTGATCAAGAATCCCGGCACGGCGTAGACACCGTCGAGAGGGCTTTCCCTCCACTGAAGCACCCAGTCTGTTGAGACGGTCACATCGTGTGGAAATTGCGTTTGCACTCGAGGGTGGATGTCGATGAAATTAATCGGACCAGGGCCTGTACTTGCCAGCACACCGAAGTAGTTGCCGATTGGAAACAGCGGATTGAAGGTTCCCAGCGTATTGGTGCGAGGATTGTCGCCACTGGATATGTCGGCTTTCATGCTGAAGCGCGGCTTTAACTTCATTGCAGGGAACCGATATCCCGTGTCGGAGGC
>JASHTY010000136.1 GCA_030040315.1 Terriglobia bacterium
TATCTCTCAACCGATCCCAACCACCAGGGCCTGATTCTACACTCGATTTACCACCGCCCGCGCGGCTGGGACTTTATTCCCCCGGGCCGGTCCGTGCCCTGCGGAGAATCTTCCATGTGGGGAGACTACCACGCGCGCGAGCTGGCAATCCTCATCCAGCGTGAGTCAGAGGGAAAGCCTTACCCGGCCTTCTTCAATGTGCGGGAGGCAGAGTAGCGGCAAAGAGCCGTTTGGACGTGCGGTGGAGGTTGCATGGATGACTGAGCAGGCGTAGCATTGTATTGATTGAGATTTGGAACAGAAGATAGGAGCACATGATGTCCAAGGTTGACCAACTAAAAGCGGAAATAGAACGGCTTTCCGACAACGAATCTGCCGAGATCTACCGATGGATGTCTGAAAGAGAATGGGAAAACTGGGACCGGCAGATCGAAGCAGACTCAAAAGCTGGCAAGCTCGATTTCCTGGTGCGGGAAGCCCTTGAGGCAAAGTCCAAAGGAAAACTCAAGGAATTGTAAATGCACCGCACCACTCCGCGGTTCTGGACCCTCCTGTCAAACCTTCCACAATCCATCCAAGAACTGGCGCGTGCGAATTTCGCACTCTTGAAGGCAAATCCGACCCATCCTTCGCTGCATTTCAAGAAAATGGGAGTCCTGTGGTCTGCAAGGGTAGGCATAAATTATCGTGCTGCGGCTGTTCAGGACGGAGGGGACTTCATCTGGGTTTGCATTGGACCCCACGATGAGTATGAGAGACTGATCAAAAGCCAAAGGTAATGAACGGCGACTGGCGCAGAGTGGCGACGCGGCATTATTTTTCCGGCCCCAGGCTTGCGGTTTCCTTCGCGCTGACCACTTCCACCATCAGCGGTGCGGAAGGATGCATCGTGGTGGAATTCGACTCTACCGCGCCCACCACATACATGGGCTGGGTGATGGGCTTGGCCCAATCTTCGGCGTGCAGCGTAAAGGTGCGGTTGGACTGCGACTCGGTCACCAGCACGCCGTTCAGGCCGACGTTCACCACGCGCACTCCGGGGGGCAGGTTGCGGACCGTGCAGGGCACGCGGCCTTCAAACCCGTTGCGGCGATCGACGTGCAGCGTCACCTTCACTTCCTGCCCGGGTTCGAGAGTCACGTGGCTCAGGTCGGTGCTTACCACGACATCTGGGGGGGGAACCACTGAAGCGAGTTCGAGTGGCGCATCGCCTTCAGCCACGCGTACGCGTTCCTTACCATCGATTTGGGCGCGCCCGACAATGCGGAACTTTAACGGCAATGAATCGACAGAATCGCCGGCATCAGCCGTCAGCACAATCATGGTCGAATCCTGCCCGGCGGGGATGGTGGAAGAAGTGGCAGTGATTCCCTTCCCCAGACCGTCAACGCTGATATCAATCGGCCCCTCGTAACCCTCCACCCGGCTGGCGGTCACAGTGATAAAGGCCGAGCCCCCTATCGGGATATTGGGATTATCGTCGTCTGCGCGAATCTCGAAATCCGGAACCAAGTCGTGCAGGGTGACTCGATAAGCGAAGTCCGGACCCTCGAGCCCGCGCACATCCTTGATGTGCAGAATGTAATCGGCATCGGCCGGCGCGGTGAAATCCAACTGCGAGTCGGCGCCGTAACCGGGTCCGCCATCGTCATTCCGCCAGTAGATGTGAAACACCGGCAGGCCGTTGGGCGGAAACTCCGCGTCGGGCGGCAGAATCTGCACGCGATAGATCGGAGTGTTCACGGCGTGGGCATCGGGCGTGGTGCCGAGCAGGGCCCAGCGCAGGCCGTCAGCGGTGCGCATGCGCACGTCTTCATCGGGCTGGTCGGCAATATAGACCAGTTTATCAAGCTCATCACCCACCATGATGTCGTCGCCTTCGTGGAAGCCGGAAGTTGACGTCATGCGAATGCCCGAGCCGCGGGAATCGCGGTCGGAGAGCGTGCTGACCGTTTCATACAGGCAGCGGAGCGTGGCACGCGGAATGGGGTGGCCCTGCGCGTCAAGTACCTCAATCACCGAATCGAGCGGCGACCCGAGCCGAGCCGCCGCGACCTCGATGCTCAGGTGTTCGTCCTTCGCGGCGTGAAAACGGAAGTAATCTTCATCGGGCGCGCCACCGTTCTGCTCACCGCCCGAAATGTGGCCGTTGATGGTAACCGGCAGAGAAATTCGCTGCGCTTGCGCCGGCGTGTTGTTGGGCTCCTGCTCCAGAACTTCGGGATCGTTCCCCACCAAAAGGTTGACCGAATTCAGCGACCAGCCCTCGGCGCTCTTTACACGTAGCGGCATGGTCGTCCAGCCGTCGGCGGATTTGGGCGGATCAACCTTCTCCTCATGCGAGTCGCCCAGATTGACCCCGGTTACGGAGACGCTGGCGGTCTCGCCGGCGTGTACGCCGAGCGGGAACACATGCGTGACGTAAGGCAACGGCCCTGCATCAATCCGGTAATAATGGCCCATGCTGCCACCCTTTTCGCGGTCGCTAACGGACAGCGTGTATTTCCCCGCCTCGGGCAGCTTGTAGGTCAGCACGGCGTCGGCGCGATTGTCATATTGCCCCGATTCGGCAAGAACCTGCCCGGCTTCATTTCGCACCACCAGCAGGGATTCAAGCCGCGAGCCCAGTTCCGACGCCCGCACCTGAAATGCCAGCTCCTCGCCCGCCTGGCCGTCAAAGGGATAACTGTCAACCTGGCCGGGGACGCTGATCGTGCCCACCAGCGTGGCGGGCAGCTTGACGGTATCTGCTTGCGTGTCGGCGCTCTTGGCAGCATGGACTTCAGGAAGAAATCCGACGTCAAACGGCATCATGTTTGAGGTGCCAAGCGGCGTGCGAATACGATACCAATGAAGGCCCGGCTCAACGTCCTTGGTTGCGGTAATTTCAATCGTGGCGGATTGCCTTTTGCCTTTCGGCACCGGGGCCACGGTGGTGAAACCCGTGGGCTTGGGGTCCTCTTCCTCAGTAACCTGCAAAAATTTGGCGCTCAGGCCGGGAGTGTCAAAGATAATTTCCTTGGTGTCGGAAAGATTACGTCCCTCGAGAGTGCAGGTGATGGTCGATCCGCGCTCCATTCCCACCGGCCACGTCTTGCTGATTTGCGGAGGAATGACGCGATTGTCGGCGCGCAAGGGCGGAGCGAGTATCGCGCCCATCGAGAAGAGAATGAGTCCGAAAAGAAGCTGGCTTCTCATAAATTACCTCACACATGCTGCCTTTGGAGTGCGGGAGCAGCAGCTCCCGCTTTCTCCTCTGAACCGGTAGCACGCCACGTAGAATCAATGCAAAGGCGGGAGCTGCGGCTCCCGCACTCCAAGCAAAACCGGTTACCTGCTCGCCCTCTGCTCCGGCGGTTTTTCCTGCGGGCCATGGCTTTCAAACGCCAGCCAGGGACCAAAGACCTGCTTATAAGATTTCATGTCATACAAGCTTAGCGTACCGTTAAAACGTCCCGCCGCCAACCGTGTTCCGTCCGGGCTGATGCTAAGCGCCTCAACCCAATCCGGCTGGTGCTCAATAATGCCCTCGGGATCGAGCGTGGACGCGTCGCGGAAGCGAATCGAGCCGTCCGACGAGCTCGTAACCAGCATCTTACCATCCGGCGTCCAGGCAATCGCTAGGATCGAATCCTCATCGGCAATCAGCGAGCGCAGCAGGCGGCCATCCGCGTCGCCCACCTGCCACACGTAAATCGTCTTATCGTAACCCGCGGCGGCAATCTGCTTCCCTGAGGGCGAGTAAGCGATGCTGGTCAACCCGTCGGAAGCGTCGCTAAGCGTATAAAGGCGCTGGCCGGTCGCGATATCCCATATTTTCACGCTGCGGTCTTGCGAGCCTGAAGCCAGATGCTTGCCATCAGGACTGAACGCCACGGCAAAGACCGCGTCAATGTGGTCCTGAAGGTTTTTCATTTCCTTGCCGGTGGCGACGTCCCACAGCTTGACCATTTTGTCGTAACTGCCGGAGGCGAGCATCTTGCCGTCCCTGCTCCAGGCAACGGAATAGATGCAGTCCTTGTGCCCCACCAGGGTTTTGATGAGCTGGTGCGACTCAACATCCCAAATCTTGATTTCCCCGCTGCGTTGGGGGGGGCCGCCCGCCGCGGCCAGCATTTTCCCGTCGGGACTAAAAGCAAGGGACCGGACATAATCCGCGTGGGCGGAGAGCGTTGCAAGCGCCTTGCCGCTGGCGGCCTCAATCAGCCGAACTTCCTGATAGCCGCCCACCGCCAACAGTTTTCCATCGGGAGAAAAACTTACCGAAGCCACGGGAGAAACCACGGGAACCTGCGGCTGGATATCGGGAATCGCCAGCGGTGTGAGCGCCTTGGTGGCTTCACCCGGAGCGGGGCCGGGCGCACCGGCATCAATCCACGCCTTGAGCGTGGCGATGTCGGCGTCCGCCAGCGGGTCGGTGTTGAAGGGCATGCGCGGCTGGATCTTCCCCTCCAACATTTGAATGATCCGGCTGTCATCGGCCTTGCCCGGAACGATGGGTGGTCCGTGCGCGCCGCCCTTCATGAGCGCGGCATAGTTCTCCATCACCAGGCCACCCATCTTGCTGGCGCTCGAATGGCAAGCCAGGCAATTCTTCTGGATGATGGGGGCAACTTCTGCGTTGAAATCCGGTGCGGAATCGGCGTGAACGCTGGGGGACAAGCCAACGAGACCCCAAGCCGCCATGAAAAGCAAAGCAGCAATCCCACTAATGATGAGGGCAAAGGAAATGGACTTGCACTGAGACGATTTGGAATGCCGCGAGCGACCGTCTGAGTTGCCTCTTGGTGCGTTTGACTTGAAATTTGGCATCTTGGTGGACGGCGTGGCATGGGCACCCTGCCCATGAGCATGGCCTGGAAGGCCATGCCACAATTTGGTCGCGGCCTCCGCCGCGATTCCATCACTCCTTTAATGGTTGAACATAAACTCTTCACTGGTCAACATGGCCCACGACAGGTCGTTCAGGGCGGCGCGGCGCGCGGCTTCGGGCGTCTGGCCCTCCTGCTCCTCTGCGGACTTCAGACCGTCAACCAGGGCTTTTCGTTCGCTGTCTTTCGGGTGGCGGCTGAAGGAAGACATGTAGAGGTAATCGACAATCTGGTCGTCGGTGAAGCCGAGTTTCACCAGCATGGAGATGGAGCTGTCGGGCGCGCGCAGCTTGTTGTTCAGGGTATCGCCGTTGAAAATGTGCAGCGCCTGCGTGACCGTGGGGACGGATGTGCGCTCGCTCTCGCGCGTCTGGGCGCGCACCGGCCGCCCAAAGGCCGAGAGGAAATATGAACTCACAGCAGTATCGGGCAATTGCAAGGCGCGCGTTCCGGCCGGGTACCCCGCGAATTTCTCCGGCTCCTTGGTGACCTGCGAGTAGGCATCCAGCAGCACTTCGGCCGGCAGGCGCTTGATGAGATAGTGCGACCCGAACTGATCATCGGCGGCGTTTTCCTTGAGCGGTGTCGAGGAAGCCTGGTAGGTCGCCGACTGCATGATGGTGCGGATCATGTGGTCGACGTCAAAATCGTGAGCTACAAAATCCTTCACCAAATCACCCATCAGCTTGTCATTGGTGGCAGGATTGGTGTCGCGAAGGTCTTCAACCGGCTCCACCAGTCCGCGGCCCATGAAGTTGCGCCAAACACGATTCACGGTGTTGCGGGCGAAATAGGGATTCTGCGGCGAGGTGAGCCACTTGGCGAAATATACCCTGGTATCACCGGGGGTGCTTTCCGGCAGGGCGCTGGCGTCCAGAGGCTTGGGCGGAAGCACGGTCATGAAACGGTCGTCCGTAAATTCTCCTGTAGGCGCCGAAAAAACCGTGACGTTATTCAAAATCTGGCCGATGCCGGGACGCGCGCTCTGGTCCGAATAGGTCTTCAGGCGGACGCGCGCAAACAAATTAGCCATGCCGTAATAGTCTTTCTGCGTCCACTTGGCGAGCGGGTGGTTGTGGCAATGCGCGCAGGTTATGGTAATTCCCAGAAACGACTGCGTCATGTTCTCCGTAGTGTCCAGGGGATCGCGGTGCACCACCCAGTAATTGGCCGCACCATTCTCAATGGTGTTGCCCGTGGCGGTCACAATTTCATAGACAAATTTGTTCCACGGCTTGTTGGCCGCCACACTGTCGCGAATCCAGTCGTAATAGCTCCACATTTCCTCATTGGAGAGGCGGTTGCTTGTCACCAGCAGCATGTCGGACCACTTATAGGCCCAGTAGTCCGTGAATTCCGGGCGCTTCATGATCGCGTCAATCAGCTTGTCGCGTTTGTCCTGAGCCTTGTCATTGACGAACTGCTCGACTTCGGCGGGAGTAGGTAGAATTCCCGCGGCGTCGAGATACGCGCGACGAATGAATTCCGTATCGCTGGCCAGTGGCGAGGGCGGAATGTGCAGAACTTCAAGGTGGCTCAGGATGTCGTCATCAATGTAGTTGTGCCGTGGAGCCTTCTTGAAGACGGCTTCCTGAATATTGTAGGGATACGGAATGCGCAGGCGGGCGAACGTTACTTTGCTTTGGTACCAAACCGTGACCGGCGCCTCGCCGAAGCTGTGCATCACCACATGGCCGTAATTGTCTACCGTGGCCACGCCTTCGTTGCCGCTGTCGTACTTAGCCCAGCGGGTCACATCTTCCTTGCGGCCATCGGTGAAGGTGGCGGTAACGATTAATTGCTGCTCGGCAGCCGGCCGCAGCGAGGCTTCCTGCGGAAACACATCGATCTTCACCACGCGCGCGTCGGACTCCTGCGGTGCGGGCATCCCCTGGGCAATCCAGCCGGACACAATCTCGTATTCGGGAGAATCCACCGCGAAGCGCTTGCCGCCACCGTGCGGAATGGTGAGCGTGGGCTTGAGCAGGATCAAACTTTTGGCCGGCTCAATGCGCTCCGTGCGGCGGGCGAGAGCCTGATGGGTCAGGGTCATGTAGTCAGTTTCTGCATCGTAACCGCGCAAGGTCAGCTTGAATCCGTTTTTCCCCGCTGCGGCGCCATGGCAGGGCCCGGAATTGCATCCCATCTTGGTGAGCACCGGCTGAACGTCGTTGCGGAAGCTCCAGACGGCGGGCAGAGTGAATTTTTCCACACTCATGGGAATGGAAGCAGAGTGGCCTTTGACAATGGCAGAGATGGTGGCCTTGCCGTCGCCCTGGGCGATGGCGTAATCGTTGATGATCTTTGCAATCTTCGGGTCAGAAGATTTCAGCACTGCTTGCGCCGTCACATCCTCTTCATGGCCATCGGTGAATGTTCCTTCCACCACCAGCCGCTGATTGTAGTGCGAGCCGGAAATGGCGATGGCCACGGGCAGCAATTCAATCCTGGCCAGCGGAACCTGCGGGTAGGCGTTATGGTCCGCCACGGGGGCTAGGTGGGGATTCTTGCTTTCAGCACTTTGCGGTTTGTAAGTACCACCCGGATGGTATTGGGCGTCCTTTTGCATCCTTGGCTGCGACGGGGGCGGCGATTGGGCCGGTGATTGGGAAGGAGGAGTGTCGGAAGTTTGGGCATCAACCGCGCCAGGATTTACATAAAGGACCGTAAGAGCACAAAGGAAAATCCCGAGCGAATAACGGCGCCGATTCATTTTTCTCGATTCACGCCTTTCTTATTAGGCCTTCGCAATTAGAACCCGTTCTTGAACCACGATGATCTTGCTGACCTGCCTGCAAGGTTCAGAAAGGCAGGACCAACCTTAGACGAGCAATTCCTCAATGGGATCAAAGCCGTGGTCTACCAGGCGAACCACGCGGCCTTGCGCCGTCTTCAACTCCGTATCGATGGGAATACCCAGGCACTTGTAAACCGTCGCAGCAACGTGCGCAGGCATCACCGGGCGATCCTTGGGCGCTCCGCCGATGGAGTCGGACGAACCTACGATCTGTCCGCCCTTGATTCCGCCTCCTGCCAGAACCACCGTCCAGCATTGCGGCCAGTGGTCGCGGCCGCCGGCGGGATTGATGCGCGGCGTGCGACCGAATTCTCCGGTCGCGAGCACCAGCGTGCTGTCGAGCAATCCGCGATCGCTCAAATCCTCGAGCAATGAACTGTAGGCATTGTCAAACATCGGCCCCACCAGGTCGCTGTAGCATGAGATGGGGCTGAACGGGGCGGAGCCGTGGATGTCCCAGGTGATGTCATTAAACACCGTCTCAAACATGTTGACGGTCACAAAGCGCACGCCGCGCTCCACCAGACGCCGCGCCAGCAGGCAGCCCTGGCCGATGCGCGTCATGCCGTAGCGCTTGCGCACGTCTTCAGGCTCCTGCGTCAGCTCGAATGCCTCGCGCGCCTTGGCGGAAGTCATCAGCGTGTACGCCTGGTTGAACGTGGCATCCATCAATTTGGCATCCTGGTTGGTGTCCTCAAAATACTGCACCGACTGGTCGATTACCTGGCGCCAGCTTCGGCGGCGGTCGACGCGCACGGCGGAGATGTAGTCGGGCGGCAGCATATCCGGCACCTGGAAGTCGGGTGCGGAGGGGTCAGAGTTGAGGACAAAGGGATCAAACTGCTTGCCGAGGAATCCCGCCGTGTCTCCGTGCGGAAGGTTGCCACCCAGTTCGCCGATGATGTAGGGAATCAGCACATTGGGAGGCATATCGCCGCGCGGTCCGCGCTCAAAGCGCAGCACGGAACCGTAATTGGGCGATTCCAGGCCCCCCTGAAAAAGCCGACCGGTTTGCATCATCTGCACGCCGGTATCGTGAACGGCGGCTCCCGTGTGGTACATGGAGCGCAGTAGGGCGAACTTATCCGCGTGCTTGGACATGCGCGGAAAAATTTCAGAGATCTCAATCCCTGTGACGTTGGTTCTTATGGGTTTGTAGGGGCCGCGAATCGAGGCAGGCGCGTTCGGCTTCATGTCCCAGGTGTCAAGCTGGCTGGGGCCTCCTACCAGCATGAGCTGTATACAGTTGATGTCCTTACTGTTGTCTACCGACCCGGCAGCCTTTAGGGAAAAGAACTCGGGTAGCGTCAGCCCCAGAAACCCGAGTGCCCCCGCGTGCAGAAAGTCGCGGCGGGTTACGCCATCGCAGAACTGACATTTCTTGTCGGCATCCAACCTGAACATCTCGAATCCCCCTATTTCTTAGGACGACGGGTTGTTTACCGCCGTTGCCAGGCAACTTCGCAACGTTTCGATTCCCGCCTGAGCGCAACTTTAAGTATAACTCTTAACAGTGATGAAATTTCAGGATTTTCGGTGGCAGAAATTTTCCTAGCGGCGGTCCCATTCACCGGCTGGCGAAGAGACGGATTCCAGTCTCTGCGAGCCGATGAAACGGCAATATCACTGTGCGTCCGCAGAGTCGAAAAACCCCTCACCCGGCGGCGCATGGCCGCCACCCTCTCCCCTCGGAGAAGGAAAATCATTACACGCTTCTCCCGAGGGGAGAAGGTGGTGCCGCCTGGGCGGGATCGGATGAGGGGTCTTTTCATGAGGTTTCGCGGGCCAAAGTCCCTGAGTGACAGACTGCATGCGGCAGGAGTCCGCGCCAACCAGACTTACGTAGGGGCAACCCTCGTGGTTTTCCGGACTGGGCGGCCAAAAGGGGCGCCCCTACAACTCAATTACGCCTCTTCCCATTGTTTCTTGATATAAGCCAGCCCGCGGGCCAAGGCGGCTTCGGGATTATCAGTGGCCTTGCACTCCATGGTCAGCCAGCCGGAGAATCCCCATTCCTTCAGCGCACGGAATCCAGGGCGGTAGTCGAAGGGCAGCGAGCCAGGCTCGGTGCGAGCCTTGCCATCGGCCAAGTGGCAATACACGGTATACTTACCGTACTCGCGCAGCGTGGCCGCGATGTCGCGTTCCTCAAGCTGCATGTGGTAAAAGTCGCTCAGAATCTTGAACCCCGGCGCATCGACCGCCTCAATGAACCTGGCGGCCTGGCTTTGCAGGTTCATGAAATGGGTCTCCGTGCGATTGCAGGGCTCGAGCATGATGTTCACGCCCGTGTTCTGCGTGTTCGGGGCGAGTTCCTTTAATTCCGTGACCAGCAGGCGCTCTTCCACCTGCCTCGCAGACATGAGTGGCTCAAGGTCCTGAAATTTATTGGTGGTGCCGAAAACCGGGACCTCAATCACGTTGCCCGCGCCCAAGGTCTTAGCTAATTCCAGGCGTTGGCGGTCGGTGTCCACGCCCTGCGCGCGCACCAAGGGGTCGGTATCAAGAAGTTTGATTGACCCCACCACCGCACTCACGGCGATACCGATTCCCGCAA
>JASHTY010000013.1 GCA_030040315.1 Terriglobia bacterium
GGCAATGAATGCCTCGTGCACAATTTCTGTGACGTTTAACCCCACGGCCCCGGGAACCTTCAACCCCACCCCACCCCCCGGAATAACAATCACTGATAACAACAATGGAGTTGCGAACAGTACGCAGACAATCAGCTTGAGCGGAACAGGGAACGGACCGCTCGGCAGCGTTCCCGCGACCACGCCAATTCCCAGCACTGGTGCTTCGACCCAGGTGGGAACCACGACCCAGAATACCGTGACGATCACGAATAATGGCAACACAAACTTGACCATCAGCAGCGTGACAGCCACCGTCCAAAGTGGTACGAACCCGTTTTCTGTTGCATCCACAACCTGCCTATCTGCTACCGTCGCTCCGCAAGGGACATGCACGGTGGTGGTCAATTTTACGCCCGTGTCGGACACCTCTTACACCGGGACACTCGCCGGGATACTGACGGTCGTTGACAACAACCTTAACGTCGCGAATACTTCTCAAACTGGTTCACTGACGGCAACGGGGTCAGGCACGAACCCGGTCGCGAGCGTTTCTCCCACAAGCCTTTCCTTCGGAAGTCAATCCACTGCCACGCCGAGCGCGGCGCTTACTGTTACGTTATCCAATAATGGCAACGCCCCGCTTAACCTTTCGAATTTCCAGATTACGCCTACCCCGCCCTTTTCCGCAAGTACTGGGACGACCTGTCCGAGTTCGGGACCGGTAGCCCAGGGCACTTCCTGCGTGGTGACGGTTGTATTTGCACCGGGAACAACCGGCTCTTTCAGCGGCACGCTCACCTTTACGGACAATTCCTCAACTAGCCCGCAGATGGTGGCTCTGAGTGGACTTGGCACAACCTCTGTAGTCAGCATTTTGCCGTTGAATATCCCCTTTCCAAACACAAATGTAAACAGCACGAGCCCTGCTCCTCAACCTATCACCGTGACCAACAGCTCGGGGTCGCAATCTGTGACCTTGGGCACCATCAGTAACAGTGATATCACGGGGACGAACGGGAGCGCCAGCGACTTTGCAATTTCTTCCACGGGCACAGGCGCGTGCACGAGCAATGAAACGCTCGCGTTCGGGCAGTCCTGTTTTGTCTATCCAACCTTTACCCCGGTGGCGGAGGGGAATGGGCTCACGGCCACGTTCACCATGTCCGCCAGCCTGAATAGCAACGGTCAACTGGTTGCCCAATCGGTTAACCCCGTGACCCTGACGGGCACGGGGCTGGGTGCGGTCATCAGTCCCAACCAAACGAGCCTAAGCTTCGGCCCCGTCGCGATTGGGACACCCACTCCTCCTCAACAGACAGTTATCATCACGAACAATGGCAATGCCCCATTGAACTTCTTGACCACTCCCGCCCCGCCTGGGGTTACGGGAACGAACGTGGGCGAATTCAATCTGACGACAGGGACTACCTGCAGCACCGCAACTCCCGTGGCCGCAAACGGTGGGACTTGCACCTTTGGCGTAACCTTTGCACCCACCAGCACGGCGACGGTGACCAACACCAATTTGACAATTTATAGCACTTCGACGGTTAATTCACCCCTTCAAATTCCCCTCTCGGGCTCAGGTACGGGACCCACCGCGACCCTATCCACAAGTTCACTCAACTTCTCCTCTGTGCAACTGGGATCGTCCTCCTCTCCGCAGTCCCTGACATTGACCAATAATGGCAATTCAAACTTGAGCTTTTCCGGGATTCCGATTACGGGAACAAACTCCAGCGATTATTCTGCCAGCACCACTTGCGGGAGCACGGTCGCCCCGAACGGCGGGAATTGCACGATTACAGTGACATTTACTCCCGCCACGCCGCCCAATCCCGGGACATCTCTTACGGCTTCCTTGACGCCCAGCGACAACGCTCCCTCTAACACAACTGTCACCCTCACAGGCACGGGCACGGGCCCCCTGGCATCCCTTACAACCTCGGCATCAATGACTTTCAGCAATCAGCCCGAGGGCGTGGCCAGCGCAGCCCAAACCGCCACGCTGACCAATAGCGGGAATGCCGCTCTTACCATCAGCAGCGTCGGATTTACGAACAATACGCCGACAGCCTTCGCGCAGACGAACACTTGCCCGGTTTCCCCATCCACCCTTGCGGCGGGCGCAAGCTGCACGATCAGTGTCACCTTTACGCCACCGACTCCCACATCGTTTACGGGAACCTTGTTGACAGTTATCGACAACAGCGGGAACCAATCGGGCACGCAGCAAACTTTGTCTGTCTCCGGAAATGGAACCGGCCCGGGCGCCGTGCCGAGCCCCACCAGTGTCACCTTCAGCAGCCAGAACCAGGGAACCACCAGCGCGGCTCAGGCAGTCACCCTGACCAACAACGGGTCCTCCGCCTTGACCATTTCAAGTATCGCCTCGGGCGGGACAAATCCCTCAAATTTCCCCTTCGTCAGCGGCGCAGGCCCGGTGTGCCCGTATGCAGGGGGGACATTGGCAGTAAATTCGACTTGCACAATCTATGTGACATTCAACCCTACAGCCGTGGCAAATTACTCGGCGACGATCAACATCAGCGACAACGCTGCCGGCAGTCCGCAAACAGTCAGCTTGACCGGCTCGGGCGTGCAGGGAATCCAATTCAATCCTACCAGTCTGAGCTTCTCGAGCGCGATCGGCACGACGAGCGCCGCACAGACTCTCACCGTGTCAAATCCTTCGACCAGTTCGTCCAATCTCACCATCAACAACGGAGGCGTCACTCTGACGGGGAGCGCTTCGTCCAATTTTTCGCCGCTGGTCAGTAATACGTGCAACAATGCGACGCTGACGCCGGGCGGGAGTTCCTGCGCCGTCACCGTTCAATTCACACCGTCCGGTCCCGGTTCCGTATCCGCCGCCGTGAGCATTGCTGACAACCTGTCCACCAGCCCGCAATCTGTCACCCTTTCGGGTTCGGGCACGGGCCCCTTCGCCAGCCTTGCAACTCCAACTAACTTTGGCCCCCAGAACATCAATACCCCTTCTGGTTCCCTGGTCGTCTCCACTCTTACCAACAACGGAAGCGTCGGCACCGACACACTGACCATTAACAGCATCACCAGTTCGGACTCGGAATTTGTCCTGGTGGCGGGCACAGGGCAGTGCACTTACAGTGGACAGACGCTTGCTGCTGGCGCAAGCTGCAAAATCTATGCGACGTTTGAGCCGACTACAGAGGGAGGTCACTTCACCACAATCAGCGTTGCCGATAATGCCTCGGGCACGCCGCAGACGGTAACCGTAACCGGAACGGGCGACGCTCCAACCGCCACTCTCTCTACCGGCAATCCGGGCACTTTGACCTTTTCGAGCCAAACTCTCGGAACACAGTCCTCTCCGCAAACATTTACTCTCACCAATACCGGAAATATTTCCTTGACGCTTAGCGGTCCGGCATTGACTGGGTCGGGTGCGAGTAACTTCCAAACCTCCACTTGCCCCACTTCATTGTCCACAGGCACCGCCTGCACAATTACCGTCACCTTCACGCCCACAACTCCGGGCAACCTGTCTGCAACCCTGACCTTCACAGACAACAGCAACCTGGTTTCAGGCACTACACAAACCGTGAATTTAATCGGCACAGGTTCGGGTGCGGCGCCATCGCCTTCACCCTCACCCCTCAACTTCGGCAACCAAACCCAGGGTTTCACGTCGGCCCCAGCAACTATTACCGTTACGAATCTGACAAACCCTCCGAGCAACCTGTCTTTCACAATTAGCAGCATTACGATTCCCACGAGCACTAACTCTGCGGACTTTGCAATTTCCAGCTCGGGAAATACCTGCACCAGCTCTGTTACCCCCGGGAATTCTTGTTCGTTCAATGTGACGTTCGACCCGTCTACAACCTCAACGGAGACGGCAAGCGTCCTCATCACTTACACGGCTTATCCCAACACGCAATCCGTGACACTGACGGGCACGGGCACAGCCCTTCCTGTTAGCCTCACGCCGATTACATTCCCCACGGAGGCAGTCACGAGCCCGGCTACCCCTGGTACGGCTATGGCTTCAGTTCTGTCCTACACGGGCACCGCCGGAACGCTGAGCATCTCCAACATCTCGATATCCACTGGGGCGAACCCCGGCGACTTCAGCTTGACCACCGGGTCAAATGCATGCCCGTCGTCTGGAACCTTATCAGGCACTACTTGCAATATCTGGGTGCTCTTTGCGCCCACCGCGGCCGGAACCAGAACGGCAACGCTCAGCGTTACGGACAGCGCCACGGGTAGCCCACATACAACGACTCTTACGGGTCAAGGCTCTTTGGGTCAGCTCACGATCACCAGCAGCCTCGTGCTCGGAAGCTTTAATGTGGGCACGAGTAGCGCGGGGGCATGCGGATCGAGCAATTGTGTCACCGTGCAGAACAACAGTAGTACAACGGCCGTGACTATTTCCAACATCGCTATAACAGCGTCAGGATCCAGTGCCGGCCAATTTACAATAAACAATAGTTTGACCACATGTCCCACCTCGGGTACGCTGGCAGCCAGTTCGAGCTGCGTAGTGAATATTACTTTTGCCCCCACGACAGCGTCTGTGAACCCGTCCACCTTCTCTGCCAGTTTGAACTTTACGGACACGGCTTCCGGCAGCCCGCAATCCACGGGTTTGTCAGGCACTGGCCTAGCTCCAGAGGCCAGTTTCTCGGCTGTAGCATTCGGCAGCCAGGCGGGAGGCACAGCCTCCGGCCCCGAATTGATTACCCTCACCAACTCCGGGAATGCCAACCTGACCATCTCAAGCTCTCCGGCTCCTTTCTTCTCCACTCCGGGGTCCAATGCCACAGATTTCACCTACACAGGCACCACTACTTGCGCCGGAACATTGGCTTTCACCTCCCCCAATAACACCTGCACCTACACCATCACTTTCACACCGGCAGCCGCCGGATCCCGCTCCGCAACCTTCTATGTGACCGATAACAGCAACAACGCGAGCCCCAACACGACGACTGCCGGCTCCGTTTCTGGCACCGGTTTGCACGATGTCATATTGACCTGGTCGCCCAGCGCCACCTACGGCGTTTTGACCTACGACATATCACGCGGTACGACCTCAGGGGGAGAGACGGCACTTACCTCGGTGACAGCTTCAACTGCCTGCACTGCGACCACTTGCACCTTTGTCGACCAGACTGTAAGCCCGACATCGGGAGTGGCAACCTCGTACTTCTACGTCGTCACCGCCGTTGCGGCAGACGGAGTTACTCAAAGTCCGCAATCCGGCGAAGTGGGATGCACGTATCCCGCCAGCGGCGCGGCTCCGACGTGCCAGGTAACCCCATAGGGCAGTGCCCTTTTTCAACCACTAAACCCGTTCCGCCCACCGCGGCGGGTGAACGCGGAAAGGTCTCTCCGTCTTGATGAAGCAAAATGGCCCGCCCTCCTCGCACCAGTCAGGTCAAGATTCCAGTGCGCTCTGGATCACCAGGTGTGAGATAAATCGGATGAGCTGACAATAAGCTTCAGTTTCCCATGGCGTTATAGATGGCGGTAAGGAGGGCGTCAGGAGAGACAGGCTGGGTTTGCTGATTGATGGCGGCGAAGTTGTAATTGATGTTGCCCCTCTTCATGCGGATGTGGAAGGCGTAATACTGGGCCAAATAAACAGCGTTCTTCCGGACCTCTTTGACCTGGTTGAGGGGGATCTGGAAGTTGTGAACTCCGTTGTCCGCCTTGTAGAAGATCATTCCGTTGCCGATCGCCATCACCCCCACGCAGTAGTCCTGTCCATTCTTGCCATGGTCGTGCGCCACGCGGAAGTAGACATAGCCATTGTGCGGCATTTGGGTGAGGGTGGGCGCGGGCTGCGGCTGGGGTTGCTGCGGTTGCTCCGGTTGTGGCGTGGGCGAATTCGGTGATATGTTCGGCTGCGGAAGCGGAGTGGGCGCAGGCGGTGCAGGCGCCTCAGTTCGCTGGAGCGGAGCCGCGACGGTCACCGTATGTCCTTCCGCAAGTGTCACGGACTCCTCGTGATCCTGATAACCGTTTAAGGATATCCGCACCGTGTGACTTCCCGGCGTCAGTCTCGTCAGCTTCAAGCGGCCTTCGGCGCTGGTCGTCCCGACGGGTTCATCGTCCACGTACACCTGGCTCTGGCCGGGATTTGACTCAATCATCAGTACGGGCGGAGAGGTCGATGGCGCGGAGTGCGCGGGCGGGTTGGATACCGCCGGCGGAGCAGGCGCCAGACTTCGCAGCGTGCGAATCAGGTCGTCCGTGCCTCCGGCGTCGCGAATGTCCTTTTCCACTGCGGGTGTGACTTGGAAGGATATGCCCGCCTTCCGAGCTTCTGTCGCCACCTGATCACTAGGGACATCGCCGGTAAGAAGGTCGATGACGTCCTGCTTGGAGAGCTTCTTGGGCCCCTTTTGCGCAGTGGCACGCGAAGGGATTAGGGCGGCGATCCCAGCCCCCAAGACCAGGAGCATGAGAACCTTCAGGACGCGGCTCTGCCTTGATTCCAACAACACCCACCCTGCCTCGGGGAATTGACCTCGCTTTTCTTATATCGCTATGGGCAGGACTCGTCAAGGCCGTGAGAGAGATAAATCGGATTAATCTGTGGTTACTAAGGCGCCCCACACTTGAAACTTTCACCCAGAATCGCGTTTTCCTTCTTGCAGGCGTTTATGGTTTCTTCGATCTTCTTGCGAAGTTCGGCATTGTTAGGGTCAAGTTTCAATCCTTGACGATAGGCATCGATCGCATCGTCGTATTCGCCGCGACCATAATGGAAATTGCCCAGGCTGATGTCGCCCTTGACCTTTTTCATATCTTCGGGAGAGGGGCCCGTGGCCGTCACCGCAGGTGGCGGGTTTGAAGGCGCAGGCTCGGGCGTTGGCGGCGCAGTGGTCGTATGCCGTGGCTTGGGAGCTGGTGGGTTCGCCTGGGTTACAGGCGCGGGAGTCGACCCCGGGTTGGTGCTTACAGGATTCGTGGGCGGCTCGGTTGTGGTCGTCTGCGTAGCCGGAACCACCGCAGGTGCAGGATTTGGATTCGAAGCCGGTGCGGGACCCGAACTCGGCGCCGGCTCCGCCGCAGGAGCCGGATGGCGCGTGGCGATGTACAACCCGCCGCCCCCGATGCCCACCAGCAAAACCACCAGACCAACCCATAGTCCCCAATGAGATTCCGCAGGCTGCGGTCGCACGGGCGGAGTAACAACCTGCGGCGGGCGCGGAGAAGGAGCGGGCCTTGGGGCGTCAGGCGGCCTCACCTGCTGTGTCGGTGGCGCCGGGGCGGGCGGGCGGGGTGGGACAGCAATGGGTGCGGTGCCCCGATCCACAGTGCTAATGGTACGGGTTCCCGGAACCAATTCGTCCGGAGTCAGCATGCGCGTCCTGCCCGGACTCATCATGTCCTGTTCAATTTTTTCGATTTCCTGAATCAGCACGCGGGCGGAGGCCGGACGCATGTCGCGGTTCTTCTCCAGCAGCCGCATGGTCAGGTTGGCAACATTCTCTGGCACTTGCAGCTCGGGATGCAGTTCGCGGATCGGGGCCGGCGCCTTCTGCATGTGGGCCAGCAGCATTTCCATCGTCGTGTCAGCCCGGAACGGAAGATCCGCGGTCAGCATCTGGTACATGACGATGCCGAGGGAGTACAGGTCAGCGCGCCCATCCAACTCGTCACCGCGTTTCCCCATCGCCTGCTCGGGTGACATGTACTGCGGCGTGCCGATTACCACTCCCGCGCCCGTCAAGGTCATGCCCGCGGCTTCGCCCATGCGCGCCTCTTTCACCTTGGCGATCCCGAAATCCAGGACCTTCACCATTTCGCCTTCCGGTGTGTCCACCAGCGCAATATTGTCCGGCTTGATGTCGCGGTGGACCATGCCCAGCTTGTGCGCAGCCTCCAAGGCGCTTGAAGATTGTTTGATGATGGACAGGACCCGTTGAAAGGGCAGCGGGCCTTCCTCGCGAATGAGCTTCTTGAGGCTCTTGCCCTCAATGAATTCCATCACGATGAAGGGGCGCCCGTCCTCAGCCTCATCGATGTCGTCAACGCGCACGGCGTTGGGGTGCTGGAGCCGGCGGGTGATGACGGCTTCGTGCTTGAATCGCTTTACGAAAAGGTCGTCGGAAAGAAGTTCCGGGGCAATCACTTTGATCGCCCGCATTTCGTCAAACGCCAAGTGCAACGCCTTGTAGACCGCCCCCATGCCGCCTTGTCCCACCTTGGCCAAAAGGCGGTATTTCCCGCGTAAGACGCTGCCTTCCGTCCAAATGCCGGTTTCAGCCAGAGGGCTGCCATCAGCCGGACAAATTGCGTAATTATTTGGATAACTGGACTGACACGTTGGGCAAGTCTTCATGTCGCTCCCGTCGACACATTACTGGGCAGAGTATATCACGAGCGGGCAAGAATCGTACCGGCCAGGCACGCCAGAGTTCTAGCGTCCGTCAGCCCATCGGTGGACGGGTCTTGCGGCCGACGGATCCCCAGCCGCGTCATCGCCGCGGGTTGGCGCCCCCGCGCTACAGAATTCAACCAAGCCAGTCAATCCGCCGGGCGGCGTCCTACGGGAATGGGCGCGCGATACTCCCAGTCGGCGGTGGCGCCGCTTTTGTACCGGTAGAGTTTGCAGACTTCGCAAACCTGCGCTACAACGTAAGGGCTCTCCTGATTGAACCAGCGATGATGGCAGGTGCCGGCAAATGGTTTCTGGTGTTCCGGTAAATTGAAATCCTCTATATTCATCTCGAATATAATCCCTTTAGATGTTAACAACGAATTACGGAGTCTGGAGGTCTCTGCATTCCAGAACTCAGCGGGCTTCCTGATCCAACTCTGCTGCAACTTCATATCGGCCCGTCAAAGCCCGCCAGCGTAGGGCCATCAGGTCGAGCGTCATGTGCGTCGAATCCCGCAGATAATGAACCTTGGTTTCGGAATTGTGATTCCACCGGACCGGAACCTCCAAAACCTTTCCCCCCAGGTGATGAATCAGGAACAGCACCTCGGGATCAAACCCGAACCGTTCGGAACGCTGGAGCTCGAACGCCCGCCGGGTGGTCGCACGACGGAAGAGCTTGAAGCCGCACTGAGTATCGCTGACTTCGAGACCGGCGAAAAGACGAACGAGCAAGTTGAAAAACCGGCCACCCCATTCCCGAAAAGGTGACTGGTGCACGCCAATCAATTCCCGCCGCAGCGCCCGCGACCCCACCACCGCGTCCGCGTTAGTCGCTTTCATGAGTTCCAGCAGCTTGTCGGCCTCCTCAATGGGCGCGGAAAGGTCCGCGTCAGTAAAGAGAATAAGCTCGCCGCGGGCGTCCAGAATTCCGCGGCGGACAGAATACCCTTTGCCGCGATTGTGCTCATTGCGGAGGATGCGGACGCCCGGCACCCCGTCAACTACGCTGGCCGTTCCGTCCGCCGACCCGTCATCCACGACAATTATTTCAACCGCAAAGCTGTTTCTGCGAACATAGTTTTGAATCTCTTCCAGTGTGCGGCCGATACGCCGGGCCTCATTGTAAGCGGGAATCACTATGCTGAGATAGGCGTCCGGCATGTGAGAAGAATATAACAGAAATCTGTGGCGCGGGTGCCCTCACCCGCCTCCTTTAGCGTGAGAGTCCCCGCCCGCGAGGGTGACCCGGCTGCGCTTCCGTCGGTCGCAAGTCCCGTCCACCGACAGGCTGACGCGCGCTGCAATTCCCCCCGTGAATTCCGCGATCAGCCATGTAACCCGACGGCGGTTTCGAAGCATCTATAGCTTCATTATGGCTGTCGCGCTAGCGTTTAAGCAGAACTGCCATCATCGTTGCGAACCTCAGCTTGCCATGGCCTGCATCGCCGCGCTGGGGATGATCGCAGTGCCAATGGCCATCGCGGCCGATTCGCAGCCGCACGGAACCATTGAACTGGTGGCTGAAGAATCATCCCTTCAGGCCGCCAAGCCCCTTCATGCCGGCTTGCACTTCAAGCTAGAAAAAGGATGGCACATTTACTGGACCAATCCGGGGGATTCCGGCGAGCCGCCTCGCGTGAATTGGTCTCTTCCGCCGGGATTCAGCGCCGGCCCGCTCGAGTGGCCCGTACCACAACGAATCGAAGATCATTCCCTCGTGGATTACGGGTATGCGGATGAGGTATTGCTCCCGGTTGAGATTCGACCGCCTGCCCGCTTCGGCGCTGAGACTAAGGTCCAATTGAGCGCCCAGGTGCATTGGCTGGTCTGCCGCGAGACTTGCGTTCCCGGCCACGCTGATTTAGATTTGATGCTCCCCATCGGCAGGGGTGCGGCAACGCTCTCCAACCTTCAGCACCTTTTTGCGCAGGCGCGAGCTGACTTGCCGCGCCGCGTGCCTGCTTCCTGGAAAGTGATGGCGACCGTGGATCAGCATCAATGGACGCTCAATCTGGAAACCGGAAGCCGGGAAGCGGATGTTGTCTTCCTTCCGCTCCAGGCGAATCAAATTGAAAATTCCGCCGCGCAGAAGGCGACCGTCACTTCCAACGGCATCAGAATCGAAATTCAGAAGTCGGATCAAATGCTCAAGCCGCCGGCGCGCTTGACCGGCGTGGTGGTTCTGGGATCGAAACGGGGCTATTTGATCGACACACCGGTGACCGTCTCAAAATAATCCCCGGACTTTTAAATCTCAACCCTACGGAGGGAACATGAAAAATCGGATCGCTCGTCTCGCCCTGGCAGGCTTCGTGATTCTCGCTGCGGCAATGGCCTGGGCCGTCCAGCCGGGCGCGCCGGCGCCGGACTTCTCCGCGCAGGACACGCACGGCCAGGCCCACTCCCTCGCCCAGTACAAGGGGAAATACGTGGTCCTGGAATGGCACAACCGGGAGTGTCCCTACACTCACAAGCACTATGAGAGCGGTAACATGCAGCGCCTTCAGAAAGAGTGGACCGCGAAGGGCGTGGTGTGGTTCACGGTGATCTCTTCTGCTCCCGGAACGCAGGGATACATGACCGCCGACCAGGAGAACGCCTACGTCGAAAAAGTCAACGCCTCGCCCACGGCGGTCCTGCTGGATCCCACTGGACAGTTGGGTCACCTCTATAGCGCCAAGACTACTCCCCACATGTTTGTCATCAACCCGGACGGCGTCCTGATTTATGACGGAGCCATCGACGACAAGCCCACCACCGATACAGACGATATCGCCACCGCACACAATTACGTTTCGGCGGCGCTGGAAGAGGCCATGGCAGGCAAATCCGTCAACACGCCGACCAGCCGGCCATACGGATGCTCGGTGAAGTACGCGAGATAACAGGGACATATCCTGTCTTCAATGCGGATTCGGCAATCCCCTCACTGCGCGAAATGTGTCGCGCGCGATGAGCAGCTCCTCATTCGTGGGAATCACCATCACGCGCAGACGGCTTGCGTCGGAAGAGATTTCACCTTCCTTCCCGACGGTAGCCGCGTTGCGCGCTTCGTCAATTTGAATACCCAGCTCCTCAAGTCCCTGGCAGGCGAGCGTGCGGATGGGGGGCGAATTCTCGCCGATTCCCGCCGTGAAGACCAAGCCGTCCACGTGTCCCAGGGCAGCCGTGTATGCCCCGATGTACTTCTTGATGCGATAGCAGAAGACTTCAATGGCCAGCCTGGCCTGCTCGTCGCCGCGTGCGGATGCCGCCATCAGGTCGCGCATGTCGTTCGATTCGCCGGAAATCCCATACAGACCGGAGAACTTATTTAACAGCGTTGACATGTCATGCAGCGTCAACTCATCCTTTGACATGATATAGAAAAGCGCGGCGGGATCGATGTCTCCGCAGCGTGTACCCATCAGCAAGCCCTCCTGCGGCGTGAATCCCATGGACGTATCGATCGATTGCCCCTTTTGAATCGCGGTCATGGAGCAACCGTTCCCCAGATGTGCGGTAATCAGGTTCGCCTCCTCGCGCGCCTTGCCGAATATTTTGTGAAAGCGAAATGCCACGTAGCGGTGCGAGGTCCCATGGAATCCGTAGCGCCGGATGTGATACCGCCGATAGTAAGAATACGGAAGCCCGTAGAGATGCGCCCGCGGGGGCACGGACTGGTGGAAGGCTGTATCGAACACCGCCACCTGTGGAACCTGCGGCATCGCCTTGCGTGTCACGTAATATCCGCGCAGGTTGTGCGGATTGTGCAGCGGGGCCAGCTCCGCGCAGTTCCGGATGTCTTGCTCCACCTTGTCGTCGATGATTACGGAGGCCGCAAAGTACTCGCCACCATGCACCACCCGATGCCCCACCGCCTGAATTTGTGATATGTCAGCAAGCGCATTGCTTTCCTTCAGCGCCGCCACTGCGCGGGTCAAACCCGCCTGGTAATCGAGAATCTCCTCCGTAGTGGATCGCGTGGGATGGGGCGGAACCGTGACATTCAGCGTCGCCTCGTCCGTCCCGATACGCTCCACACTGCCGCGGGCGAGGGTCCGGTCGGAATCCGCTTCGATCATGTCGATGTCGGTTTCGATCAACTGAAACTTGATGGATGAACTGCCGCAGTTCAGGACCAGGATCTTCATTTCTCACTCCAGGCTATTTTCTGCTCGCATACAACTTGCAGGCACTGATCGTTTGCGTGCACAATGTCACGCTCGCACCTTCACTAACAGCGTAACACTCCCGCCTGCCCTCAACAAATGAGCGCAGGATGTTGTGACACGGCCATCCTGGCCGTCCCCACGGGCTGGAAGCCCATGCCACAGCCGTTTGCCTGGCGCATCGCAGTCCAGTATCATGTGCGTCGTACATCATGACCAATGGCGAAAACTCCGCAGTGGTGCGCGTGGATGGCTTGCGCAAGCGCTATGGCGACCTGGAAGCACTGCGCAATATCACTTTTGAAATCAAAACCGGCGAAGTCTTCGGCCTTCTGGGTCCCAATGGCGCCGGCAAGACCACGACCATCGAAATTCTGGAAGGTCTGCGCCAGCCTGACGGCGGCACGGTGATGGTGTGTGGCATGGATCCGTCACGCGAGCCCGACGCGCTCAAGCAGCGCATTGGCGCCCAGCTTCAGGCCACCGTGCTGCCCGACAAAATTCGCGTGGAGGAGGCAATTAACCTTTACGCGGGCTTCTATCAGCATTCCGCTTCTCGCGAAATGCTGCTCGACCGCTTCGGCCTGGTGGAGAAACGCCGGACATACTTCGAGAACCTTTCCGGCGGGCAGAAGCAGCGTCTGGCCCTGGCATTGGCCTTGGTGAATAATCCTGAACTCGTCCTGCTCGATGAGCCCACGGTGGGCCTTGACGCCCAGGTGCGCCGCGACATTTACGGTCTGATCGAACATTTCCGCGAAGAACACCGCACCACGCTGCTGACCACGCACTACATTGAGGAGGCGGAACGCCTTTGCGACCGCGTTGCCATCGTCGATCACGGCCAGGTGATTGCGCTCGGAACTCCGCGGGAACTGGTGCGCGGCTCGGGCAAAGGCACGCGTCTGGAAGTGACGCTCGCTCAGCCCGTGGCGCCCGACCGCTTGAAAAAGCTCGAAGCGGTTTCCGACTGTGCGGAGGTGGACGGAAAATATATTCTCCACGCGCAGCCAGCCGCCGCAGCCGTGGCCGCGCTACTGCGCTTTCTGGAAGCGGAAGGCAATTCCTTGCTCGACCTGCACATCGCACCGCCCACACTTGAGGACGTGTTTGTGGAAATGACCGGACGGCGAATGGAAGACGCGTGAGCCATTCGATTCGAATTGCGTTGATGGGAATCCGGCTGGTGATGCGCACCCGGGTGGCGCTGTTTTTTACCTTTATCTTCCCTCTCATCTTTCTGTTTGTTTATGCAGGCATTTTTGCGCACGGAAATCCCCGCGAAGTCGTTTACATGTTCGGGCCTGTGGTCACATTGAACATCATGAGCAGCGGATTCTTCGGGTTGGGCCTGCAATCGGTGATGCAGCGCGAGCGCGGCAGCCTGCGGCGCTATCGCCTGGCGCCGCTGGGGCCCGGAAACATCGTGGTCAGCAGCTTAATCGCGAATTACCTGCTGGAACTGCCCACCATCGCGCTGCTGGTTTTCTGCGCCATGACGTTCTTTCATATGCCGCTGCGCATCGGGCTGCTGACCCTGCTGCTGCTGGTCACCGTCGGCACGTTTGCCTTTGCGGGGTTCGGTCTGATCA
>JASHTY010000137.1 GCA_030040315.1 Terriglobia bacterium
TTGCACGATGTAAATTTAAGCGCCATGAGCACAACTTCGAAGCTCACGCCGGGCTCTGCTCCCGACCCCTTCGCTCGCTTGATGGGCTGGCTCAACACGGTCGTGTATGCCGCCGAGCCGGCGGGGCCGATTGTGGCGGAGGGAACGATTAACGCCGACGCGCTGGAGTTCGCGGAGCTCAGCGTGACCAAGATGAAATCCAAGGTTCGCCTTTACCCCAAAGAGGTTTTTGTCGACGATCTGGACATCAAGCTTTACAACGGCAGCGGCAGCGGCAATCTCTCCTTGGATTTCGGCGGCGCCAACCTGTCTTACAGCGTCGACATGAAGCTCAAAGCCGTGAACTTGGGCGACCTGGTGAACGCCATCCCTCAGACGAAGGGAATGATCAGCGGAACAATGGAGGCGGACGCCAAACTGAGCGGGGAGGTTCTTAAATCGCCCGACCCGCTGGCGGGAATCAGCGGCTCCGGGCAGGTGAGCATTCGTGACGGCCGCATGCCCAGCCTGCAACTGGGAAGCAATTTGCGCGCGCTCACGAAAATGGCGGGCGTCGGTCCCACGAACGGCGACCCTTCCTCCTTCTCTGCCCTTTCCGCGGATTTCCAAATTGCGGATGCAAAGCTTTCGAGCAGCAAGATTGCGCTGGCGGGAAACGGCGTGGACGTGAATGGCTCGGGCTCCCTGACCACGGCCGGAAGTGGGTCGCTCGACTATCAGGGCGATGCCAGCCTGGCCACCAATGACAAAAACCCGCTGGGCATGATGCTGGGAGGCCTCGCAGGCGCCAAAATTGAAGGCGGTAAGCTGGTTTTCCCCTTCGCGGTGGGCGGTACTTTTGCACAGCCGAAATTCTCGGTAAAGAGCGTCCCCGGCGGTAATGCGGCAGATGCCGGCAAAGCTGTGGCCCAGCAGCCCGTGAATGCCGTGAAGGGCCTTTCCGGATTGTTGAAGAAGAAACAGCAATAAGTTACAGAAGATTTCCAATCCAAGGGATGCATTTGTATAATGCAAGTGTCAGCTATGCGAGTGACTGTTTCGATCGATCTCGACTTGCTCAACAAGGCGCGGCAGTACACCGGCATTCATAATGGGTCGGTATTGGTAAGCGCTGGCTTGGAGGCGCTCATCGCAAGGGAAGCAGCCCGGCGTCTCGCGAGCTTGGGCGGATCTGAACCTGGAATTCGCCCCATCCCGCGGCGAAGGCCGAAGTCGTCACGCTGAGTCCATTACATGCAGACGCTTTCCACACCTCATGTAATTCCCGCCGCCAGGCGCCTTGAGCGCGTGCGCTATGCCATTCGCGACATGGCCGTGCTGGCCGAGCAACTGACGCGCGAGGGCAAGACGATTCTTCCCCTGAACATCGGCGACCCGCTCAACTTCGATTTTGAAACGCCGCCCCATTTGATTGCCGCCGTGGAAAAGGCCATGCGCGACGGCAAAAACGGCTACTCGCCTTCGCTGGGAATCCCCGAAGCCATTCAGGCCATCCACGCGGAAGCAGAGCGCAAGGGGATTCGAAATATTCAAAGCGTCTTCCTGACCTCCGGCGTAAGCGAAGGTCTGGACGTTTGCCTGACGGCGCTGGTCAACTCCGGCGAAAACGTGCTGACGCCCAGCCCGGAGTATCCCCTCTACTCCGCGGTGCTGGCCAAGCTTGGCGCCAATTCCAATTCCTACCTGCTGGATGAGCAGAACGAATGGCAGCCCGACCTTGACGACATGGCGCGCAAGCTGAATTCCGCCACGCGCGCCATGATCGTGGGGAATCCCAACAACCCGACGGGCGGGGTCTACTCGCGGGCGACGCTGGAGCGGATCGCGGACTTCGCCCGGCGCAACAATCTGGTGATCTTTGCCGATGAAATCTATGACAAGCTGATTCTGGACGGCGAGCCGCACGTCTCACTTGCCGCGCTGGCGCCTGACGTTCCGGTGGTCACGTTCAACGGGCTCTCCAAGTCCTATCTGGCCCCCGGATGGCGCGTGGGCTGGGGCATCGTGAGCGGCGACGCCGCGGCCGTCAAGCCTTACCTGGAGGGCATTCATCAGTTGTTGCGTGCGCGCTTGTGCTCCAACCAGCCGCAACAGTATGCCGTGCGGCCGGCGCTGGAAGGGCCGCAGGACCATTTGCAGCCGGTGATCGCCAAGCTCTGCGCGCGCCGCGACCTGACCGTTCAAGCCTGCCGCTCGATCCCGTGCCTGAGTTGCGTCGCTCCGCGCGGAGCGTTCTACGCATTCCCCAGGCTCGAAATTCCCGACAGCGACGAGCACTTCGTCAAGCAACTGCTGATCGAGAGGCACGTTCTTATGGTCCATGGGACGGGATTCGGACAAGCCCCGGGCACCAAGCACGTGCGAATCGTCTTCCTCCCCGATGAGGCCACGCTCCAAAGCGCCTATGATGGACTGCGCTCCTTTATCGCCGAACACTATGCCTGAAGCCGAGAAGCACGAACGCGCCGGCGCGCTCAAGTCCGCGGAATCTTCGTCCGGAAAATATCCGGTTTCCGTCGAATATCCCAATCAATTCTGCCCCGTTTGCTCCCGCCGGCTGGAATCACATCGCTGCAAGATGGTTTGCCGCCAGTGCGGATACTTCATGTCGTGCTCGGAATTTGAGTGATTTGTAAAGGGAGTCCGAGGATTCAGTAAGCTTCTGAAAATAAATAACTTGAAGTATTATTGGTTAAGTACTTTTTTTTCATAGACATCGCCGGACCCTCCAAAGCCTTGTCCTTTGTTTTCAATAACATTCAGGCTTCGTTGGCATCAAAAGAGTCCCATTTTCTGCTTCCATCTCCACCACGGGTGCCGCAACATTCGCTCTCTCAGTTCATTCTCCGCAACCCCGCGACATACTTCAATCTCGCGCGCAAACGCCGGGTGCAAGGCCTGTTGAGGGGTCAACGTGGACTTTACCACTTCATCCACCTTGCCCGGGTTGCCAAAATTATCGGGAGCGGATTCGATCCATGCCTCCAGGAATTTCCGCCGCGAGGGTGAAGCATGTCCATCGCGGAGTGCATTCAGGCTCGACCAGGCCTTGCCC
>JASHTY010000138.1 GCA_030040315.1 Terriglobia bacterium
GGATGAGGCGGTTTTGAAGTTAGAAAAGCCTCCGGTGGTCAGCGGTCAGCCATCAGTAGAAACAGGGCGCAACCCAGGAGAACCTGCCAACGTCGCGCGGACCTTATTGTCGGCACGTGCCGGACTAAAGTCCGGCGCAACAACGGCTACCACGACGGACAGTGTCCTTCGCATGAAGCTTGTCGCCGCAAACGCCGGCGCCGCGGTGACCGGCGCAGAGGAACTGCCGGGCAAGAGCAACTACTTCATCGGCAATGATCCGTCGAAGTGGCGCACCAACGTCCCGAATTACGCCCGGGTGGAATACGCGGGCGTCTATCCCGGCGTGGACCTGGTTTACTACGGCAACCAGACCGGGCAGCTTGAATACGATTTTGTCGTGGCCCCGGGCGCGGACCCAGGCGTGATCAGATTGGACGTCGGGGCGGTTGGCAAACCGCCGCGACAGAAGAGGGCGCAACGCTGGGCGCCCCTACAAATCGCCGAGAATGGCGATCTGGTGGTTAGAACCGGCGCCAGCGAGGTGCGATTCCGCAAGCCGGTGGTGTATCAAGAGCAGTCCACGGCTCAAGAGGAAGAGGGAAATTCGAAGCTCGAAACTGGAGTTTCGGGCGCCCGGCACTCATTACTCGTCAATCGTCACTTTTTAGGTGGCAGCTACGTGCTCGACGCCCGGAACAACGTGCGATTCCAGGTGGCGCCCTACGACCACTCGAAGCCGCTCTTCATCGACCCGACGCTCAGTTATTCCACCTACCTGGGCGGCAGCGGGACTGACAAGGCCAACGGCATCGCCGTCGATTCCTCCGGCAACGCCTACGTGACGGGTTCCACAAGCTCGGCCAACTTCCCGGTTCTGAACCCTTACCAGCAGAGCAACGGCGGCAACAACGCCTTCGTGGCCAAAATCAATCAGGCCGGCTCCGCCCTGATTTATTCCACGTACCTGGGCGGCAATGGCCCTGATACTGGGTACGGCATCGCCGTGGATTCCTCCGGCGACGCCTATGTGGCGGGGCGGACATCCTCAACCAACTTTCCCACCCAATCCCCGATACAGGGACAGACGAGTAACTCAACAGATGGAAAGGCATTTGTGGCGGAGTTGAATGCCGCGGGCTCAGCCCTCGTCTACTCCACCTACCTGGGCGGCAGTGGCGGCGACTCCGGCCAAGGGATTGCCGTCGATTCCTCCGGCAATGCTTACGTCACGGGCCACACTGATTCGGCTGACTTTCCCCTCGCGAATGCGTATATAAGCACCTGTACAAATTGTGGTACCTACAATTACCCCGGGACTGCGTTTGTGAGCGAGTTGAATTTCACTGCCTCGGAATTGACTTTGGTCTACTCCACTTATTGGGGCGGCACTGGCGGTGATGGTGGCACCGGCATCGCCATCGATGCCTCCGGCGACGCCTACGTCACGGGTTATACGAACTCGACCGATTTCCCGATCATTAACTCGATCCAAGGAGGTAATGGCGGTGAAAGTGACGCGTTCGTGACCGAGTTGAATTTCAATGGCACAGTTCTGACTCCGGTCTATTCCACCTACCTGGGCGGCAGTAGTAGTGACTATGCCGCTGGCATCGCCGTCGATTCCTCCGGCAACACCTATGTGACGGGCTACACAAGCTCGGCCAACTTCCCCACCAAGAACCCGGAGCAGACGTTCGGAGGCAACTATGATGCCTTTGTGGCGAAGCTGAATTTCAACCCCGGTCCACCAGCGCCGCTCCTGACCTTGGTCTATTCCACCTACCTGGGCGGCAGTGGCGGCGACTACGGCCAAGCGATCGCCGCCGATTCCTCCGGCAACGCCTATGTGACGGGCTTCACCGGCTCGACCAACTTTCCCCTTACGAACCCACTCCCCCCGGGCACTTGCACGAACTGTGGCAGCCCCGATTTTGCTTATCACGTGTTCGTGACGGAGGTGAATTCCGCAGGCTCGAGCCTGACCTATTCCACCCTCCTGGGTGGAAGTACTTTTGACGCGGGCGACGGCATCGCCCTTGATCCCTCCGGCAACGCCTACGTAACGGGCTATACCGACTCGAGCGACTTCCTCGTCACCGCAAACTCGTTCCAGGGGACTTTGTTTGGCGGCTATAACGCATTTGTGGCGGAGATCTCTTCGGCGGCAGCGCCCTCCGTAAGTTTCTCTCCGCCGACCGGTCTGGCGTTCGGCCCGCTGGCCGTTGGCACCCCCAGCGCCTTCCAGATTTTCACCGTAACGAATGTCGGCAGCGCCAACCTGACCTTCGGCCCCGTGGCGCTTATGGGCACGAATGCTGTCGACTTCACCATCGCGGCTAACACTTGCAGCGATCAGACGGTCCCCCCGGCCGACACCTGTTATTTAAGCGTCGACTTCATCCCCAGCATCAGCGGGGGCGAATCCGCGATGATCAGTTTCCCCGATAACGCCTCCAACTCCCCGCAGACGGTCACCCTCTTCGGCGCCGGCATCTCACTGGTGTCAATTGCCGTGGCGCCGGCCAATCCTTCCCTTGCCGTGGGGGGCACGCAGCAGTTCACGGCCGTGGGAACGTACAGCGATGGGAGCACGCAGAATCTCACCAACCCGGCGACGTGGAGTTCATTGACGACGAGCGTCGCCACAATCAGCTCGGCGGGGCTGGCTTCGGCCATCGCGGCAGGTACGACGACGATTTCGGCATCCATTACTCCACCCTCAGGCACGCCCATCAGTGGCTCGACTACTTTGACCGTTACGACCGGCAGCGCGTTCTCGTACACCAGCGGTGGCTCCACCGGCGGCCTGAACACCCCGCGCTACGCGGACACAGCAACGCTGCTGAACAATGGCCTGGTGCTGATCGCGGGAGGCTTGGATGTCAACGGCAACCTCCTGGCCAGCGC
>JASHTY010000139.1 GCA_030040315.1 Terriglobia bacterium
GCGAGGTTGAAGAGGCTCTTGACGTTCGTGCTGATCGCGGTCGCAGCCGGAATTCTGATTCTCGTCGTTGCCCTCAGAGTGATCGAGAATCGGCTCATCTTCTTTCCTCCGCGTTATCCCGAAGGTTTCCCGCCAGAGAAGGTCATTCAACTGGAAGCTGTTGAGGACGTGTGGCTGTCGACGCGTGATGGCGTGAAGATCAACGCCTTCTATCATTCCAATCCCGCTTCCAAACAGGTCATTCTCTGCTTTCACGGCAATGCGGAAAACATCGGCTATGGCCTTGAGCACATGCGTGGGATGGCGACGCTGGGCACGAGCATTCTGGCTGTTGATTACCGCGGCTATGGCAGGAGTGAGGGAAGGCCGGAAGAGGCCGGGGTTTATCTCGATGCCGATGCGGCCTACGATTACCTCACTCAGAAACGAAACTTTCGCCAGCAGGACATTATCATTTATGGCCACTCACTGGGTGGGTCGGTGGCGGTCAATCTCGCGTCGCGACGGCCGTGCGGCGGCCTAATTGTCGAGAGTTCATTCACCAGCGTTCGGGCGATGGCTAAGCGAATGTTCTCGATTCCGCTCATTGCCTATGTGGTGAAGTCGGGTTTCGATTCCGAGGAACGGATTCGCGAAGTTCATGCGCCCATTCTGATTGTGCACGGCACGCGCGATGAGACCGTGCCGTATGAAATGGGCGAACAGCTCTTTCGCGCGGCGCCGGAACCCAAACAATTCTTCCGCGTGGAAGGCGCCGGCCACAACGACGTGATGGAAGTCGGAGGCGGCGAGTACCTGACCTGCCTGAAGAACTTTGTCGCCAGCACCTCGCGGCCTTGATGTAGCGGCGGCTTTACGCCGTCATGGCGAGGTGAACTCGCCGCCAATAGCGTCACTCGGCGCGCAGCGCTTCCATGGGATCGACTCGCGACGCGCGGCTGGCAGGAAGATAACCAGCCAACACCGCCACTACGAGCAGTACAATCGAAACCGGAATTAGGGTCGGCACGTCGCCCGTGGAAATTCCAAACAACATGCCGGATATCAAGCGACCGGCGGCGAGCGCACAGGGAATTCCCAACGCGATTCCCGCCACGCCCAGGGCCAGAGATTCGCGCAGGACCATCCAGCGAACATCTGCCGGCCGCGCTCCCAGCGCCACTCGAACTCCGAATTCGCGGGTTCGGTGAGTGACGGCGAAGGACATCAGTCCGTAAAGTCCCACGGAAGCGAGCAGCACGGCCAGCGTCGCGAAAAAGCCGGAGAGAAGCGCGATCACGCGGTCCTCCACCAGCGCCTGGCTTATCACCTGCGCCACGGTTCTGGATTCCACGGCATAATCGTGCCCGAGTGACTCGACTTCGCGGTCGACGAGCCTGCCCACGGTCTGGGGATCATTATGCGTGCGCACCAGGAGATCGCCGACTGGTCTTTCACCAGCGATATGCTGAAGGCACGGAAAGTAAATCACCGGTGGGTCCGCTTGGTGCAAATCGATGATGCGTGCGTTATGTGCGATGCCCACAATTTCGAGATTCTGAAATTCCGGCATGAAGCTGAAGCGTACAAGCTGGCCAATGCCGTTTCCGCCGGGAAACAGCTGGTCGGCAACGCCCCGGCTGACTATGGCAACAGGCGGGTGATGCTCATCGTCGGTCCAGTTGAAATCGCGGCCCTCGACAAGCCCGATTCCAAGCGAGGCCATGAAACCCGGTGAGACCATCTCCGCATTCGCGACCGTGCTGGTTGAAGGGTTCGAGGCATCCTGTTTGGTTGTTACCGTGTCTTTCCAGCTTCCCGCTCCAACGGCGATGTCTGAGAGTCCAACAGAGGCGACGCCGGGCAGGCTCGAGACGCGCTCGGTGAGCTGGCGATAGTAGCTGCTTATATCAACATTCTTGTCTGCGCTCTGGCGGGGCGAAAGACGGACGTCGAGCACGCTCTCTTCAATTCCAGGATCAATCGAGCACAACTTCTGAAAACTTCTTGCAAGAAGGCCCGCGCCTAACATCAGGATGAGTGACAGGGCGATTTGCGCGATGATGAGCGCCTTTCCCAGTACTTCTGTGGAACCCGCCAGGCGCCGGGTGTTCTGTTGAACGAGCAGTGCAGGATCTTCCCGCGAGCTTAGCCACGCGGGCGCAAGACCAAAAAGGATTCCCGTCGCCACGGCAACCAGGGCAGTGACATCCAGCACGCGCCAGTCGGGGCGGAGGTCGAGCACGAGCGGGGTCAGGGAGCCTTCCGTCAGCAAGCTCACCAGCCATCGACTGCCCCAGTACGCAAAGGCAAGTCCCAAAAGTGCGCCGAAACCGGCGAGCGTAAGACATTCGGCCAGAACCTGGCGAGCAACCGTCCAGCGGCCGGCCCCGAGCGCCACGCGCACCCCCACTTCATGACGGCGCGCCGCGGCTCGGGCCAGCATCAGGCTGGCCAGATTCACGCAGGCGAGCATCAGGATCAAACCCACGATTCCCATTAGCACATAAAGTGGTCGCGTGAAGCGCGAGCGCAGCGTGGCGTTAACTCCGGTGGCCGCAGTGTCCACATTCAGCCCCATGGAGAGAAACAACTGGCGGCGCAGTCCCGGAGTATTGGTTGACGCCGTGTCGAGAAGCACTTGCGGCCAGAACGATTGAAGCTGGGCTCGCGCCTGCTGAATCGTTACGCCGTCCTTCAGCCGGCCGGTGATGAACACGAAGAGCATGGCGCGCTCGTCTGTGGCCTTCATAGGAATGGTGATGTCCGGTGGCTCGCCTGTGGACATTCCCGTGAACCACTTGCGCGTAATGCCGATGATGGTGAAGGGCTTCCCATCGATGGCAATCACTTTTCCCACGGCGTCGCTCGACCCGCCGAAGCGGCGCTGCCAGTATTCGTAGCCCAGTACGGCCACTGGCGCTGCGGTGTTTATATCGTCCAGCGTAATCAGTCTTCCCACAAGCGGTGTGGCTCCGAGCACCGAGTAGTAATCGGCCGTGACCGAGCGCACGTCGGCCTGCGAAAGAGCTCCGCCCGATTCCACATTGCTCATTGTTCCGAAGCTCCAGCCGATCAGGCCGGAAAACACCTTTTGCCCGCGCTCAATTTCCCTGAACATAGGGTAGGAGAACATGATTTTGTTGCCACGGCGCACAACGGAAAGCTCGACAAGGCGCTGCGGCTGCCACACAGGCAAATCCCGAAGCAGCAGGGCATTGAGAAGGGAAAAGATGGCGGTGTTCGCCCCGATTCCAAGCGCGAATGAGAGTACGGCCACAGCGGTGAATCCGGAATTACGGCTGAGGCTGCGCAGGCTATTGCGGAGATGAAGCCAAAGACTGGTCATGGCGGGCTCACCGAATCAGGAAACCCGTCACGGCGATTCCGACGCCAGCCAGACCCATGAGGATTCCCAACTGGTAGAACAATCGACGGCGAGTCAGCAGAGTGAGTGAAGCGATGACGATGGCGGCTTCCAGGCAGACCTCACCGAGATCGAAGCGGTTGGCGCGGCGCTGTTCGTGGGCGACTTCCGCCTCGAGGGACGTAGCTTCCTTGTTGATTTCCGTCAGATCGTCCTTGTAACGCTCCACCTGCTTTTCGTATTTGGCCCGGAGCTTTTCCACCTGTTCTGGATCCTTTGCGGCCGTGACAGAAAGCAGATCGAGGAACAATTCGTAGGTGTGCTGGCGGATATTCTTGGCTTGATAATATGCCCATTGGTCTGTGGCCCGGTTTTGAAACAGAAGTTCTTCCGTATGCGCGCGGTGCCCCATCAGCGTTGTGGCGGCCAGCACCACCGCCAGCACCGCCATGGTAAAGGTGACGGGCAGAAGCGACGGGTCGCGCGAGGAGTGTTCTGCGTGCTCTTCGATCTCGTGAAGCTCTTCGACGCTCATTGCACCTCCCGTGGGGTCGATGTGAACGCGGCCTGCGCGAATGATCCGCCGCGCAGGGACATCAGGGTTGGATTTAATAAAGAGTCTTGAGTCGCCTGATTAGAATACTTGGTTTCTTGCTCACGCTTCGGATTTCCCTGCTCCTGCGGCTGCGGCGCCGGGCCGATTGGGCGCACCGCCCGCGGCTTTGGCTGCCGCTGCACCGCCGTTTGCACCGCCGCCCGTTGCCCCGTGGCACTTCTTGTATTTCTTGCCGCTGCCGCATGGGCAGGGATCGTTTCGTCCGATTTTCTCGCGACGAATAACCTGCTGGGGTTTTTCTACCGGGCCGGAGCTCATCATCTGCATTTCGCGCTGCTCGCGTCGCTTGCGCTGCTGATACTGCCGGATCATTTCCTCTTCCTCGTCCGGCGTGCGCATCAGGAAAAGGTAGCGCAGCGTGTCATCGTCGATGCGGTCCATCATGGCTTCGAACATATCGAAGGACTCGCGCTTGTACTCCACCAGCGGGTCACGCTGGCTGTAACCGCGAAGGCCGATGCCTTCCTTCAGGTGGTCCATGGCCAGCAGGTGATCTTTCCATTGCGCGTCCACAACCTGCAATTTCACCATGCGTTCGTGCAGGCGCATGCGTTCGGAGCCCCACACCTGTTCGCGTTCGTCGTAGCGCTTGTGCACCAGTTCCTTCAGCTTGTCCCTAAGGTCGTCAAGCAACCGTGGATTGAGCGGAAGTTCCTGCGATTTCACGTCGATGCCGAAGCGCCCGCCGATCTCGTTGCGCAGTCTGGTCATGTTCCACTGGTCGGCGTGCTGGTCCTTGGGGCAGTTCTGGTCGACGAGCCAGTCAACGACGCTGTTCGCGGCGTCGAGAACTGTTTCCTTTTGGTCGTCGCCTTCGAGCAACTGGCGGCGCATGCCGTAAACCGTCTCGCGCTGCTTGTTCATCACGTCGTCATACTCGAGCAGATGTTTGCGCGACTCGAAGTTTTGCGCCTCCACCGCCTTCTGCGCGGCCTCGATGCGCTTGGAGATCAGACGGGACTCAATGGGAACGCCTTCTTCCATGCCCAGTTTGTGCATGATGCTAGAAATACGCTCGCCCGCGAAGATGCGCAGCAGGTCGTCCTCAAGCGAAAGGTAGAAGCGCGAAGAGCCGGGGTCGCCCTGGCGGCCGGCGCGGCCGCGCAACTGATTGTCGATGCGCCGGGCTTCATGCCGCTCCGTGCCCAGGATGTGCAATCCGCCCAGCGCCACCACGTTTTCGTGTTCGGCGTCAGTAACGGATTTGAAGCGGTTGATGAAACCTTCCCAGCGTTTTCGCCACTCGGCGTAAGCCTCAACGTAAGCTCCGAAAATTTCCTGGGTGGAGCCCTCCGGGGGCCGCTCGGGAGGATCGGGGCTGATTCCCTGTTCGCGATACTTTTCCGGCGACTTGCGGAATTCCTCGCGCGCCATGGTTTCGGGATTGCCGCCCAGCAGAATGTCCGTCCCGCGGCCGGCCATGTTGGTGGAAACCGTGATGGCGCCCACACGGCCCGCCTGCGCGACAATCAATGCTTCGCGTTCGTGCTGCTTGGCGTTCAGAACGTTGTGCTTTACCTCCTTCATGTTCAGAACTTCCACAACGCGCGCCGGCCTGGCGCGCATGCGGATCAGGCAATCGAGCACGGGCAGGGACTTTAGGTCCGTGTCATTGACGAGCGCAAGCAGGTGGGGAAGCAGCGACTCATCCGGGGCGGGCAGGCCGTCGTAAGGATATCCACGCTTCGCGCGCTTCATCACTGCTTCCAGAAACTCCCGCCGCGTGCCATTGACGCGGGCAGCAAGCGATTTGAAGCGGCCCTGGCTCAACAATTCCTTTACCGTGGATGCCTCAATGCCCGTGCTGGTGAGCCATTCCAGCGCGGGATTGGGATTCTGCGTCAAGCGCTCAATCCATATCTTCAGTTTGGGGCCTTCCAGGCCGGCGGCCTTGGCGGCCTCCTGCAAACTTGCGGGGACCACGCCGGCTTTCTTAAGGGCGGCGCTCAGACGTTCCGACTTTTCGATGGCGATGCTGCCCATCAGCACCGGCTGACCCGACATGTGGTATTCCTTGATCTCCTCGATCACGGCATTGAACTTTTCGCGCTCCGTTCGATAGACCACGTCGGGGGCTTCGTGGCGAATCAGGAGCCGATTGGTAGGCACGATGATGATGTCCAGGTTATAGATCTTCTCGAATTCCGCCGCTTCGGTTTCCGCCGTGCCGGTCATGCCCGAAAGCTTCTTGTACATGCGGAAATAATTCTGGAACGTGACGGTGGCGAGCGTCTGGTTCTCGCTTTCGACCTTGACGCCCTCCTTGGCCTCAACCGCCTGGTGGAGTCCATCACTCCAACGGCGGCCGGGCATCAGGCGGCCGGTGAATTCGTCCACGATGATCACCTCGCCGTCTTTCACCACGTAATCACGGTCGCGCTTGAAGAGCGTGTGCGCGCGCAGCGCCTGCTGGAAGTGGTGGTTGTACTCAATGTTGGCGGGGTCGTAGAGGTTCTCGAGGCCCAGCAGCTTTTCAGCCTTGGCGATTCCGGAATCGGTGGGCGTGGCCTGGCGGCGCTTCTCATCAATCTCATAATCTTCTGTTTCTACCAGGTGGGGGATGACCTTATCGACGCGCATGTACTTATCCGTGTTTTCGTCGGAGGAGCCGGAGATGATCAGCGGCGTGCGCGCCTCGTCAATCAGGATGGAGTCCACTTCGTCGACGACCGCGAAATGGTGGGGGCGCTGGACGTAGTCCTTCAGGTCGAACTTCATGTTGTCGCGGAGGTAATCGAATCCGAATTCGTTGTTCGTTCCGTAGGTCAGGTCGCTACCGTAAGCTGCGCGGCGCTCATCGTCGTTCAAATCGTGCACGATCACGCCCACGGTCATGCCCAGCAGACGGTAAATGGGCCCCATCCACGCGGCGTCGCGCTTGGCGAGATAGTCGTTCACGGTCACGATGTGCACACCCTTGCCTTCCAATGCATTCAGGTAGGCGGGCAGCGTGGCCACCAGGGTTTTACCTTCACCGGTTTTCATTTCCGCGATTTTGCCCTCGTGCAGCACCATGCCGCCGATCAACTGCACGTCAAAGTGGCGCATATTCAGCGTGCGACGGCCCGCTTCGCGGCAAAGGGCAAATGCTTCGGGAAGGATTTCGTCCAGCGTGGCGCCGTGGGCAAGGCGTTCTTTCAATTTGGCGGTGCGCAGAGGGAAGTCGGGGTCGGCGAGCTTTTGCATCTCCGGCTCGAGCGCGTTGATTTCACCCACACGCGCACTCAAGCGCTTTAACTCCCGCTCATTCTTCGTGCCGAAGACTTTCCCTAGCGCGGACTGTAGGTAGGCTCCCATATTCTAACTGAGCAATTCCTGCCTTGGACTCCAACCTTTCTATTGTAAGGCCCGATGCGGGAGTTGACAACTGAAGCGAGAGGGTGGCGGCAGTTGACCATGGGTCAGACGCTCAGCCATGCGTAGGCCACTTCCAAAATCCGTTCATTACCAATTCGAATTTCCTTCTCGCGAAGATACTTTCCGCCCAGGGCTTCGTAGAATTGGCGCGAGGGATTGGCTTTTAACACCCAAAGGAGGAAACGGGTGAATCCCCGCTGATTTAGCTCCTGGGCGCAGGCTCGGAAAAGCGAGCTGCCAATCCCCTGCCTTTGGTAGGTTTGCAGAAGGTAGATCGCATAGATCTCACCTGGGTAAGTCTTGTCACCCTCGCGTTCATGGCCAGCGGCGGCGAATCCGACCACCTTACCGCCAGGGGTTTCCGCCACGCAGAGGGACGCGGGGTTTGGGGAGGAGGTGATTCCGTTCTGCCACATCCTTTCCGACTCTTGGTAGGAGAGTGAATCCAGAAACTCACTCGCGATAATTCCCTGATACGTCGTCCGCCACGTGTCAACATGGACCTTGGCAATCGCCGGGACATCTTGCGCGTGGGCCTTGCGGATACTGATTTCCACGCGAGGCCTCCTTTAGAGTACCGCAGTTTCGTGGATCATCCGCCCTTCAGCAAAGCGCGCAAGGTTCAGGGCGGTGGCGTCAATCAGGTCGGTTTGACCGCGCAAAATCAGATCCGCCATAACTTTTCCTGTTGCGGGAGAGTGCATCACGCCGTGGCCGCTGAAGCCGTTGGCGAGATAAAGGCCGGGAACTTCGGGCACAGGACCAAGGATGGGGTAATGGTCCGGGGTCATTTCGTAAAGGCCGGCCCAGGCGCGCTTTGGGTTGACCTCAAGCGACTCAAAGCAGGGAACGCGATCCACGGCTCGCGTCAAAATCTTTTCGATGAAAGCGGGATCAAATTGGGTCTTGAATCCCGGCGTTTCTTCTGGATCGTTCCAGGCGAGCAGAACTCCCAGTCCTTCGGGGCGGAAGTGAAAGCCCGTGGCCATATCGATGGTCATGGGCGCTTCGCGCGAGATTATCGGAAACGGTTCGGTAGGAACCAGCATCCGCCGCAGAGGCTGTACGGGCAAGTCCACTCCCGCCAGGGCCGCCACCTGCGCCGCCCACGCTCCCGCGGCGTTCACCACCCTGCGCGTGCTGACGCCGCCACGTATGGTCTCAACTCCTGCGACGCCTTGATAGTCCGTCAGAATTCTGGTGACTTCCGCGCCCTTCCACAATCGCGCGCCTTTTTCCGTGGCGCCCTGCATGAAGCCGCTCATCACGCTATATGGATCCACGAATCCGTCAGTTGAGCTGAAGCTGCCGCCCAGGATGTCGTCCGAACGCAGGTGCGGCATGTGCCGCAGAACTTCGGTGGAGGAGAGCAATTCCACAGTCTTCACGCCACACGCCCGCTGCAACTGGAAATTCGCGCGCAGATAGTGCATGTGCTTCTCGGTGGTCGCAACGAATAGATATCCCTGCGGGCGATAGCCGCCCGGGCAACCCGTGGCCTGCTCGAAGCGGGCGAAGAAATCGAGTGCGTAGTGTGACAGGCGAATATTGATTTCGGTGGAGAACTGGGCGCGCACACCGCCCATGCTCTTGCCTGTGGAGCCTCGGCCTAGGTGTGACTCGCGCTCTAGTACC
>JASHTY010000140.1 GCA_030040315.1 Terriglobia bacterium
CGCAGGCAACGGCCGGTCGCCGACTAGTCGTTGGCGGGGCCGAATTCCCTGCTTCCCGTGACAAAAAGCTGTGTGGCCTGGCCGCGCAGGACGCGGTAGAGGGCGAACTGGCGCTCGGTGGCGCCGCGCAGCTCGAAGAGAAGCTCGCCACGGTTGTCGGCCATGGCGTCGACTGCATCGATGAGGCGCATGCGCGGAGTCTGGTCGAGATCGGCGGCGTCGGTGACGTTTTTCATCAGGACGACGAGGCCGCCGTAGAGATCGGGCTGGGCGATGAGGGTGACGAATTTTTCATCGGCGCCGGTGCCGGCGGTGTGCGCGGAGAGGACGATGGTGGCGCCGGAGCCGTAGGCGAGCTCGAAGACGTGGAACTGCTCATCAAGGAGCGGAGCCGGAGCCGGCGGGAGCGTGAGCTGGGTTTTGTGCCCGGTTGTGCTCTTTGTCGCCGTGCTCTTTTTGGGCGCGGCCGGAGCGGGCGGCGGGTTGAGGCCGAGCGCGGTGCGGGCGATGTCCTCGAGATCGGCTTTGTACCTGGCTTCGTCCCCGGGGTTGGCCCAGGAGTAACTCCAGAGATGCTCGGGGCTGTTGCGGGGGTCAGAGACAGCGACGGCCTGATCCATATTCGCGGGCACGCCCACGAAGCTGGGCATCACGGCGGGCCCGGCGTAGTCGGTTTTGCCGCGGACCATCTGGGGACGGTCGGGATCGGAAGAGGAGTCCATCGAGGTGACGTAACTCGAATCGTCGCCGGAATTCCTTTTGAGAGCGGGACGGCCGGAGTCCGGCGCGGAGCTTGCGGGCGGGGACGGCGGCGGGTTGGACAAGGTGGGACGGTCAGGATCGGGCGGAGGCGCATTGGAAGCGGTACCGGAGTCGCTGGAGCTGGAGCTGCCGGAGTTCGCGTCGCCGGAACGATGCAGCGTGGGCCGGTCGGAATCAGAGGGCGAGCCCTGACCGGATTGGCCCGAACTGGATGAAGCGGAGCCGCCGGAGCTCGACGAATCGTCGGCGTGATGTTTGCGGTGGAGGACGGGCTCGTCGCTGGCCACATCATCCTCGTCGCCCTTCCACATTGGGGGCGCAACGGGTTTGGGCTTGGGCAGCTCCTTGAAGGCACCGTGGCCGACCCAGGAGCCCTGTTCGAGGGCGGCGTTCTGGATGATGAAGAGGCCGACGTTTTTGCCGTCCTGCTTGAGCTGGTACTCGACCTCGGTCTGGAGCGAGAGCGGCTCAGGGCTGGCGAGGTACAGGCCCCCGTCCTGGAGCTGCTGGCCGTCAAAGACGGTGATGGGGATGATGCGGCTGGCGTTGGGATGCTGCTCGTCACCGGTCCACTCGAAGACGGAGACGGCGCGGAGAGTGGGCGCGTTGCCGGTGGTGGAGACCTGGCCGGGATACTGCGCCGCGGCGGGCAGGGCGCAGGCGAGCGCCGCGGCGAGCGTCAGAAGGTTCGGGCGCAAACGAAAGCGATATGGAAAGCGCAATGACACGTGCTGGTTCCTTCGAACATAATTGAAGCGGGCGCAGGCGCCGGAGTTCGCGATGGATGGTCCGGAGCGAGACCCCAATTTATTGGACGCACGAAGGGCGCTCCGGTGCTGAGGCGGGCCGGGAATCGGCGCTCCAGGCCGGAGCAGGAGCGGCGGAAGGGCTCCCGGGCGCCGCCATAACATCTCAAGAGGAAGCAATCCATGGAGATCAACGACAAAGTGGCCGATTTCACCCTCCAGGCGGACGAGGGCAAAAGCGTAAGCCTATCTGATTATGCCGGAAAACCGGTGGTGCTGTTCTTTTACCCGCGGGCGGACACGCCTGGCTGCACCGTGGAGGCGTGCAGCTTCCGGGACGGGTTCTCGAAGCTGAAGGCGGCGGGCGCGGTGGTGCTGGGCATCAGCCGCGATACGGTGAAGGACCAGGCCAAGTTCAAGGCCAAGTTCGAGCTGCCGTACACGCTGCTGGCCGACCCCGAAGAGAAGGTCTGCAACCAGTTCGGCGTGATGAAGGAAAAGAACATGTACGGCAAGAAGGTGTGGGGGATTGCGCGGACCACTTTCCTGATTGGACCCGACCGGAAGCTGGTGCATATCTTTCCCAACGTGACGCCGGAGGGGCACGCGGACGAGGTGCTGAAGTACATCAAGGACTGGAAGAAGGAAGAAAAGCGGAGCTAGCGGAGTTAGCTGCGCCAGCGAGACCGAGAGGCTTGCGTGTGATGAAATCGAAGGCCGGCCCACTCAGCGACGCGCGGGTAATCGATCCGAGACACCCATGGAAGCTGCCCAGGTCGAAATGGGAGATTCCGAAATACCCGGCCACGCAATCCGTGATCGAGTGGAACGCCCTGCTCGCAAGGGCCGCACGGAGCGATCCCGACGCGGAAGTGAGAGTCGCCGAAATCTACTCCGACGGTAGCAGAGATAGTCGCGGTGGCCTTCTGGTGCGAGTTTCGCCGCGCAAGGCCGTTGAGTGGTACCGCCGCTCCGCAGAGCACGGCAACGCAATCGCACAGGGTGCCCTAGGCTATCTTTTGAGCGAGGGGATTGGTGCGAGAAAAGATCCAAGCGAGGCCCTGCGTTGGATGAAGAGAGCCTTTCGGCAATTGGGATCGTCCGGCGACGCGAACAATATCGCCGTCACTTATCGCCAGATCGGCAATCTTGGACAAGCGGTCCGATGGTTTAAGAAGGCTGTCGCAGCCGGCGACCACGGCGATTTGGTCCAGCTTGGCGTCCACTACTACTGGGGTAAAGGGGTCCGGACCAATCACGCGGTCGGCGCTCGCTACTTCCGGAGAGCCCTTCAAGAGGTCGATCCCACTTGGTTCGAGCATAGTGACGCCCTCTTCTACCTTGGCCTGGCCCATTTAGAAGGCAGAGGGGCCAGGAGGTCGTTCCGATCAGCGCAACGGAACCTTGAACGCGCAAACAAAGATAACGACCATCCCGCTGCACAGAGGCTCCTTCGGCAACTCACGAAGATTTCGAGCAAACGCGGATGAGCGCTGCTCATCTTCCCGGCCGCTTGATGAAGCGGTCGTTCTTCGAAGACGCGGTGGAGCACGTTGCCCCGTGTTTGCTCGGCAAGTTGCTTGTCCGCAGGCGGGGAGAGAGCGAGCTCCTTGCCGGGCGCATCGTCGAGGTCGAGGCGTACCTGGGTCCGCACCATGCGACGCCCGACGCGGCGGCACATTCTTACCGGGGGCCTACGCCGCGCAACCAGGTGATGTTCGGGCCCGCCGGGCACGCCTACGTCTACGCGATCTATGGAATGCACTTCTGCATGAACATCACCTGTGAGCCGGTGGGGCGCGCGGGCTGCGTGCTGCTGCGGGCGCTGGAGCCGGTGCTGGGACTCGATGCCATGGCGCGGAATCGCGGCCTCCCGCGCTCGCGGCAAGTGCGCCGCAAGGATGAGGCAACAAGAACAGGGATCTTTTCCGTCAGCGAGGAGAGAGGATTTCGCGCGACGAAGAAAGACTTGCACGCGCTCGCCTCGGGGCCGGGCCGGTTGTGCCAGGCGCTCGCGATCACGCGTGCAGCGCACAACGGTGTGGATTTGCTCGATGCGCGCTCCCCGCTCCAGGTGCGCGACGATGGATTCGGCGCGGAAAGCGTGTTGGTGACCAAGAGGATCGGGATCCGGCACGCGGCGGATCTGCCGCTGCGGTTTTGTCTCGCGGATCACAGGTGCGTTTCCGGGCCGAGGAAGATGGAAGGGCGCAGGATGAAGTTGCGATGAGGGAAGCCTCCACGATCTTCGCGCACTGAAGCGGCGCTGTAGTTTTGATTGCGCCGGCGCTCAGGGGCTGAAGCCCCTTTTTGATTTGAGTGGCCCGACGTACGGGCTGAAGCCCGTACCCTCCCAATGGACGCCGCACTCGCGGATGCGATGGGAAGAAGGGAGGCAAGACGCCGAT
>JASHTY010000141.1 GCA_030040315.1 Terriglobia bacterium
GCGCCTCGGCAAAGGGAATCCGGCGAACGTCGCTGACATTATCCATGGCATCGGCCAGTCGTTGATCGTTGGGGGGAATGGGTTGGCCACCGTACTCGTCATAAACCTTGATGCCGTTATCGTCCGGAGGATTGTGCGAGGCGGAGATGTTGATTCCGCCCAACCCGTGGAGTTTGCGGATGACAAACGAAAGCTCCGGCGTGCTTAAGAGCGATTGGTCGGCCTCCGGTTCGGCGAGGTACGAAATAACGCCATTGCCAGCATAAATCTCGCAGGCCAGTTTCGAGATAGATCTTGAGGACGTTCCAATCAGGGGGTGAGCGTTTCCCAGAAATCGGTATACGCCCGCAAAGTCATTGAAGACTCGAACGTCGTTGGCCACCATGACGGAGATTTTCGCACCAGGAAACGCCGCCGCAAGGAAATTGCAATGACCCTGCACGGTCATGGCCACGGTGGCGGGGTTAAAACGATTCGACCCGTAGCCAACCCGCCCACGGCGCCCTCCGGTGCCGAAGGGCAGTACCTGATAAAACGCGTCAAAGAGCAGCGGCACGTGGCGGTCCTCCAGATGCCGCGCGAGAATCTCCGGAAACGCCATCGGCACCAGGCCCTCGAGCCAAATCCTCAGTCGGCCGGCGGCTGTTTCTCCCCGCTCACCGTAACGATCGACCATCCGCGAGGATATCTTTGCCAGCGCCGCAAGATCCGCCATGAGCATCGCCTCGGTACAAGGAGTTTGAAACAGCAATTCTAATACGAACGCTTGCCTTTGCGGGGCGCGATGCGCGCTTGCGGCAACGGCCCGAACCCCTGAAAAAGTTTTGACATTTTGAGTTTTGGAAATAGACTGTGGCCATCTGGGCAGTAAGGAGCTTCGATATGCAGGGAACAATCGAAGTTGTGATTGGCCCCATGCGCAGCAACAAGACCGCGGAGCTGATCCGGCGCGTCGCCATGCGCGAAGAGTACGCGCACCAATCCGTCATTCTGTTCAAGCCCAAAGACGATACCAAGAGCGCACAGGGTTTGGTACAGAGCCGAAACCAGCTCAGCCATCGGCAAATGGATGCGGTGGAATTCGATTCCCAAAACCCCTGGGAAATGTTTACCTTCATCAGCGAGCGCGAACGGATCATCGGCAAACCTGTGAATTGCGTCGCCATTGACGAGGGCCAGTTCGTGAACGAGTTATTCGATTGCGCTCGCGCCCTGCTTGACCGCGGATACGACGTGATTGCCGCAGGGCTTGATTTGAATTTCCGCGGCCAGCCTTTTGGTGACATGCTGGCGCTCGGCTGGCTGGTGAATGCCTACGGCGGGAACGTGACCTGGTGCATTGCCTACTGTGAGTGCGGGGCCAGGGCGTTCTTTTCACAGCGCCTCATTAACGGCCAGCCCGCTTCCTTTGAAAGCCCGACCTTGATGGCCGGCGATTCCTACCGGCCGCGCTGTGCGCAGCACTTTGTTCTTCCCGGAAGGCCCAAGCGCGGAAACCTTCCGGGCGGTGACGAGCAGGCCTGAAGCCGGAGGAATAATGGCCAAGCAACCCAAAGTGGCCGTCGTGGGAAGCGCCAACGTTGACCTCATCACTTTCAATGACGTGTTCCCTCGAGCCGGCGAGACGATTTTTGGGAAAAAGTTCGACCTGGGCTTCGGCGGGAAAGGCGCGAACCAGGCCGTCGCAGCGCGTCGCTGCGGGGCTTCCGTGGCCATGGTCGCCAAGGTCGGCAGTGACTTGTTTGGCCCTGCCACCATCAAGAATTTTGAATCCCAGGGCATCCAGGCGAGTCACGTTCGAATCGCGGAGGGAGTCTCAACCGGCGTGGCGCCGATATTCGTTGACCCTACCGGCCAGAACCGCATTCTGGTGATCAAAGGCGCGAACGAAATGCTTACTCCGGCGGATGTGGACGCGGCCGCGCCAATTCTCAGCGCCGTGGACACCATCCTGCTGCAATTTGAAATTCCCCTGGAGACGGTCTACTACACGATTAAATTTGCCAGGTCGAAAGGTATTCGCTGCATTGTGAATCCCGCGCCGGCGCAGATGCCTGAATTTCAGGCCGTCGCGGCGGCAGATTACTTTGTGCCCAACGAAACGGAGGCAGAGCTGCTGACGGGTATCCACGTCCACTCCGTCGATGAAGCCCGGAAATGTGCGGCGAATTTGCTTACCAAAGGGCTTTCACGCGTGGTCATTACGCTCGGCGACCGTGGCTCGCTGCTGGCGACCAACGCCGGGCAGGAAGCGATTTCCGCATTTAAGGTTACTCCCGTTGACACCACGGGCGCGGGCGACGCTTTCATCGGCAGCTTTGCAGTTTTCCTTGCGGAAGGCCTGACCGACAAGGAAGCCCTGACGCGGGCCAGCCTGTACGCGGGGCTCTCAACCACGCGCGTGGGGACCCAAAAATCATTTCCAACCCGGGAGGAGTTTGAGAAAGAGTGGAAGGCAAGGGGTATTTAGGATTGCACAGAAGGACGCTTCATTTAATGAGCCTGCGCCTGCAGTCCTCCAGAATGTCCTTTGTCCGTGAGGCGCCAACGCGCGAGCATCCCGCCGCGCGGAACGCCAGGAGCTGATCGAGGTCGCGAATTCCCCCCGCCGCCTTCACCTGGACATTTGCGGGTGAGTGGGCGCGCATCAGTTTGACATCCTCGATCGTCGCACCGGAGGTCCCAAACCCGGTCGAGGTCTTCACCCAATCCGCGCCAACCTCCGCGCAGATTTCACACAAGCGAATCTTGTGTTCGTCCTTCAGATAACAGTTCTCAAAGATGACTTTTACCTTTTGCTTTCGCGCGTGTGCGGCCTCGATGACGGCTCTTAAGTCCTGCCGGACGTAGTTCCAATCGCCGCTTAGAACCTTGCTGATATTCGTGACCATGTCCAATTCCTGACCGCCGTCATCCATGGCGCGCTCGGCTTCCGCAACCTTTATGGCTGTTGTGTGGCCGCCGTGGGGAAAACCGATGGTGGTGCTGGCCTCAACGGTGCTGCCCTTCAGAACTTCGGCGCAGCGCTTGAGGTAATAGGGCACGATGCAGACGCTCGCCACTTTGTAATCGCGCGCCATCCCGCACCCATATTCCATTTCCCGGTCGGTCAGCGTCGGGGTGAGCAGCGCGTGGTCAATCATTTTGGCAATGCCTTCGTAGGTGTAATCCATGAAAAGGAGTATACTCCTACTCCCCATAGCGCTAATCAGGGGAATTATTCTTGGTGCCGCAGTCCGCACCCTCGCACCGAATTATGGACACCCCGGAATTAATCAGAAAAAAGCGCGACGGCCTGGAACTAACCCGGGCGGAGGTTTTCAACTTCGTCGAACGCTTCACGAGCGGCGAAATTCCCGACTACCAGGCCTCCGCGCTGCTCATGGCGATATTTATTCGGGGGATGGACCGGCGTGAAACGGCAGACCTGACGGAGGCGATGCTGCGCTCGGGCCGGGTGCTTGATTTTTCCGCATTACCGCAGTCGAAAGTGGACAAGCATTCCACGGGCGGCGTGGGCGACAAGACCTCACTGATTATCGCCCCTGCGGCTGCGGCGGCGGGTGTGCTGGTTCCCATGATTTCGGGACGCGGCCTGGGGCACACGGGCGGCACGCTGGATAAACTTGAGTCGATACCCGGATTCAGCCCCCGGTTGTCGTTTCAGGATTTTCACCGGGTGCTCGCGAAGTGTGGCTTGGCCTTCGGCGCGGCGACAGAGGAATTTGCTCCTGCTGACCGCAAAATCTACGCGCTCCGTGACGTTACTGCCACGGTCGAGTCGATACCGTTGATTACTGCTTCCATCATGAGCAAGAAATTGGCGGAGGGAATTGACGGTCTGGTGCTGGATGTGAAAACCGGCACGGGCGCCTTCATGCAAAAGGCCGAGAATGCCCGCGCGCTGGCGGCGAGCCTGGTGAGTACCGGTGCCGCGCACGGCAAGCGCGTTCACGCCTTGATCACCGATATGACCCAGCCGCTGGGAAATGCAGTGGGAAACGCTCTGGAAGTGATCGAGTCGGTGGAAACGCTGAAAGGGCGCGGCCCCCGTGATTTGGTGGAGCTTTGCCGGGAGTTGACCGCACATATGCTGTTGCTGGGGAAGGCGGCGGATTCGCTGGATAGTGCCCGCGCAAAATATGATTCCGCCATCACCAGCGGCCGGGCGTTTGAAAAATTCGCGAGTGTGGTGGCGGAGCAGGGAGGCAATCCGCGCTCATTGGAGGACTACTCACTTCTGCCCCAGGCAAAGCACGAGGATGCTGTTGTATCGTCCAGGGACGGGTTCATTTCCGGCCTTGAAGCCCGGGCATTGGGCATGGCTTCAATGATTTTAGGAGCAGGCCGCGAACGTTCGGATGCGATCATTGATCCGGCCGTGGGATTGGTGTTGGAGAAAAAGATTGGCGACAAAGTTCAAGCTGGTGAAAGGGTTTGCATCGTCTATTCCAATGACCGCTCGCGCATTCCCCAGGCGCTTGATATGATTCGCCAGGCGATCACCATTGCTCCCAAGCCGGTAACTTTGCTGCCGCTGATTCTTGAGCGGGTCTTGAACGCCCCGGCTTCGTGATTCGCGATAAGGATTTCGGCGACCGCCCATATCACCTATCGAACATGACCAGACTGGTTCCAATACTCGGCATGCTGGTGATTCTTTCCGTTGCCGCACTGCTTTCCAAAAACCGCAAAGCCATCCCCTGGCGCACTGTGGGGATCGGATTGGGCCTGCAAATCCTGATGGCTTTGTTCGTCTTGCGCACCGGCTTGGGATACCGGCTGATGTCGGTGGTTTCGACGGCGTTTGTGAAAATTCTGAATTGCTCTTTTGCCGGTTCGGAGTTCGTCTTTGGTGAGCTGGGGAAGAACCAGGGAAGCTTTGGGTTTGTGTTTGCATTTCAAGCGCTGCCCATGATCATTTTTGTGGCTTCCTTGTTCTCCATCATGTATTACCTGCGCATAATTCCAATATTGGTGGTCGTAACCGGCAAGGCGATGATGAAATTACTGGGCACCAGCGGGGCGGAATCTCTGGAAGTGGCCGCCAGCATTTTAATGGGACAAACGGAGGCGCCGCTGGTGATCAGGCCGTATATCCAGGACCTGACCGAGTCGGAGATGATGACCATCATGACCGCCGGGATGGCCCACATCGCCGGCTCGGTCTTTGGGGCATACGTGTTGTTCGGGGCGGAGCCAAGGCACTTACTGACTGCGGTCGTGATGACCGCACCTGGAACCATTGTTCTGGCCAAAATGCTTGTCCCCGAAACCGGGCATCCGAAGACCTCAGGCGACGTCCAACTGAGCGAAGCAGGGAAACCCATCAACCTGCTGGACGCCGCGTCGCGGGGGGTCACCGACGGACTCCATTTGGCATTAAATGTCGCGGCCATGCTGGTGGCATTTGTGGCGTTGATCTACCTGATCAACCTGGGGTTGGGCGTTTTTCATACAACTTTTCAAGCGCTGCTCGGTTATCTTCTGGCGCCCGTGGCATGGCTCCTGGGCGTTCCCTGGAAGGACGCCATGACCGTCGGCAACCTGATGGGGACTAAAGTGGTGGTGAACGAGTTTGTGGCGTTTTCCATGCTCGGGCCTCTGAAAGGCCACATCGCGGAGCGATCATTTGCCATTGCCACGTATGCTCTGTGCGGGTTTGCCAACTTTTCTTCCATCGGCATCCAGATTGGCGGAATCGGCGCGCTGGCTCCCTCGCGGATGCAGGATTTGGCTAGGCTGGGATTTCGGGCGCTCCTAGCCGGCACCTTGGCGAACTATATGGCGGCGGCTATCGCTGGCTTACTGATGGCGTGAATATTCGAGAATGGAAGTTCGCCCTTAATCCCGTCACCCGGATAATCTTATTCTCCTTTGGAAAATTGCTAACACATGGCTCGCGGTTCACCTTCAGGTAGAGGCCAAGAACAACACGGATACGAACAGGCTGAGCAGGCTGCGGCCTACATCTGCTCGCGTAGCTTTGCCCCGCGCGTTGCCATCACACTCGGTTCCGGGTTGGATGAAGTCGTGGGCAGATTGCAGGAGCAGGTGCGGATTCCCTACAAACAGATTCCCTACTTTCCCGGCACCACCGTGCAGGGGCATGGCGGCACGCTGCATTTGGGGCATTGGAAGAATCTACCCGTCGCCATTCTTGAGGGACGGGTGCATTGCTACGAAGGTCATGCGCCGTCGAGCGTGGTATTTCCTGTCAGAGTCCTGGCGCTGGCAGGTGCGCAGACTTTTATTTTCACCTGCGCCGCCGGTGGAATCGCCCCTCAATCCAGGGCCGGCGGATTCATGGTCTTCTCGGACCACCTGCACCTGCAAGGAGTGAATCCTCTTGTGGGGGTTCACGACCCGCGCTGGGGAGCGCAGTTCGTGGATTTGACGGAGGCTTACGATCCCGGGCTTCGTCGCGTCGCCTGGAATGCGGCCCGCAAGCTGTGCGTTCCCTGCTTTGAGGGCGTATATGCTTCCTTGCTGGGGCCCACGTATGAGACTCCGGCGGAAATTCGCGCCTTAAAGGGGATGGGTGCTGACGCGGTGGGAATGTCCACGGTGCCGGAGGTGATGGCGGCCCGGCAGTTGAAGCGGCGTGTGCTTGCCATCGCCACCATTTCCAATCGTGCAGCAGGGTTGGCGGGCAAGCCCTTGTCGCATGAGGAGGTGCTGATCGCGGGACGCACAGCCTCGCGCTACCTCGCGGATCTGCTTGACGAGATCCTGCCGCGATTGGGCAAGGAGAAGTAAAATGCTATGAACCCTGAAGAGCTTGTCGCAAGCGCGGTCAAGGTGCGGGAAAACGCCTGCGCCGCGTACTCCAATTACAAAGTCGGAGCGGCGCTCCTGGCTGCGAGCGGCAAGGTCTACACCGGCTGCAACGTGGAAAACGCCACTTATGGACTTACGGTTTGCGCGGAGCGCGTTGCACTGTGGAAAGCACTGTCAGAGGGTGAGAGGTCGTTCACGCACATCGCCGTGGTAACTTCCAGCGAGCCTCCCGCCTCACCGTGCGGCGCCTGCCGGCAGTTGTTGTGGGAATTCTGCGGCGACATCGAAATCCTTCTTGCCAATTTGAAAGGCTTTCGCAAAACCCTGCGGCTTTCCGAGATTTTCCCACGGCCTTTTGACCTGAACTCCCTCGACTGAGATTTCAAGCAGAGTCACGAAGGAACAGGATTCCTGTCTATAGAGCCCGGGCTGCGGACGAGTGCTCGGGATAACGAATCCTGGCATAGCCGGGTTTTATTGCCGTGTAGATGATGCGAATCCGCTCATCGTAAGGCAGGAACGCGCTCTTCATGGCATTGATCGTAATCTTCTCGAAATCGTCCAAACCCAGGCCGAAGGTTTCCATCGCCACCTGGAATTCATTAGTCATGCTGGTGCGGCTCATCAATCGATTGTCCGTGTTGAGCGTCACCCGGAACTGCTGCTGGTAAAGCACCTTGAAGGGGTGTTCGGCAAGGGTTGGAATCGCGCCGGTGTGAACGTTGCTGGACAGGCAGATTTCAAGCGGAATGCGCTTGTCGAGAATGTACTGCGCCAGCCCGCCCAGCTTCACGCTCGCTCCATCCACGACCGCAATGTCGTCAATCAAGCGGGTTCCGTGGCCGATGCGATGCGCGCCGCAATACTGAATCGCCTGCCAGATCGATTCCTTTCCGTAGCCTTCGCCCGCGTGGACAGTGATATTGAAATTCTGGCGCTGGATGTAATGAAACGCATCCACGTGCTTCTTGGGAGGATAGCCGCCCTCCTCGCCTGCCAGGTCAAAGCCGACTACGCCGCGGTCACGGAAGTCGACCGCGAGTTCGGCGATCTCCAGCGAAATTTTCATATTCCGCATCGCGCAGATCAGCAGTCCAGTGGGAATTTTGAAATCTTTTTGTCCTCGCTCAAGCCCCTTGAGCACGGCGGTAACGACATCCAGATGCGTAAGGCCCTTCTTGGTATGAAACACCGGTGCGAAGCGCGTCTCAAAGTAAACCACGCCGTCATTTTTCAGATCTTCCACCTGTTCGTATGCCACACGCTCGAGCGCCTCTGGTGTCTGAGTCACCGCAATCGTGTGGGCAAAACCCTCAAGGTATCCGGCCAAATCTCCCCGGTTGGCGCCTCGGAAAAACCAGTCGGCTAGAGCCGACGGGTCGGTGGTGGGTAGCTTTGTATATTTGGCGTCCTTGGCCAATTCAATCACGGTTTCCGGGCGCATCGACCCGTCCAAATGTTCGTGCAACAAAACCTTGGGAAGAGCTTGCAGTGTGGATTTCTCGAGAAACATGACAGTCAGCCCTCCGCTGAATTTAGTGTATTAGTATTATAGGTAAATGCCCTCGAGTTTAGGTCAGAATAAACTTGCTGTTCGACGTGGGAAAGTTTGGCTTTAATCCGGTCCCGTTGGATTGCAAAGCAAATTAGCGTACGCTTACGGTCTAACGGGAAGGAATCACCACATGGAATTCGTAACGGGATTGAAATGTGTCTTCTGCGGAACGGTTTATTCCACGCGTGTTCCGTACACATGTCCAGCGTGTGGGATTACCGGGACGCTCGATGTCCAATACGATTACCCGGCAATTGCGAAACGCCTTACGCGCCAAAGTCTCACCAAGCGTCGCGAATACTCGCATTGGCGATATGGCGAGTTGCTGCCCATCCGCCGTGACGCGGTTCTGCCCGCCTTGCAAGTGGGGTGGACGCCGGTTACGGCAACTCCCGCACTCGCCAAGGCAACGGGTTTGAAGACGCTCTATTTGAAAGACGATGGCCGTAATCCCAGTGGCTCTCTGAAGGACCGGGCAAGCTCCGTAGGCGCCGTGAAAGCGCGTGAAAAGCGGCAGAAAATCATCGCCTGCGCCAGCACGGGGAATGCGGCGTCGTCGCTCGCGGGAATGGCGGCTTCGCTCGGCCTGCGTAGCGTGATTTTCGTCCCCGAGCGCGCCCCGGAACCCAAGGTGACGCAGCTCTTGATCTTTGGCGCCACGGTACTGCGCGTGCTTGGGAGTTACGAAGACGCGTTCCAAATGTGCCAGCGAGCGTGCGAGCGCTGGGGTTGGTACAATCGCAACAGCGCCATCAATCCCTATCTGGTCGAGGGAAAGAAAACTGTAGGACTCGAAATCTGCGAGCAGCTCGACTGGAAAGTTCCCGACTGGGTGGCCGTATCCGTGGGGGACGGCTGCACCATCGCCGGGGTTTGGAAGGCCTTTCATGAGATGAAGACACTCGGCCTGATCGCGCGAGCCCCGAAGATGCTGGGCGTGCAGGCGGCCGGAGCGGCGCCCGTTACGACGGCGTTTCGGACAGGTGAAGCGCTGAGACCCATTGAGCCGCGAACCGTCGCGGACAGTATCGCCGTGGGCGTGCCGCGAAATTGGAAGAAGGCTGTGCTGGCCATTCAAGCTTCCAAGGGAACCATGATCGACGTTGAAGACGATGAAATCCTGGAGGCGATGAGATCGGCCGGGCGCCTGGCAGGAATTTTTGCGGAGCCCGCCGCCGCTACGGCGGTTGCCGGCGTGCGCCGCGCCGTGCATGAAAGAATCTTTGGAGGAAAGGCGAGCGTTCTCGCTATTGTTACCGGCAACGGACTGAAAGACATTCGCGGTGCGCAATCGGCAGTCGCCAAGCCATTCGATATCGCACCTGACGGCGCTGGCCTGGAAGACATCGTGAAGGAGCGAGGTCTGAATTGAGGGTAATGACCTGCTGCAGATTAGCCGATTTGTGTTACTTTATCCGCATGAATCCCAACTTACGCTGCTTCGTCCGTTCCCGGGCCGGCGCAGGACTGCTCGCCGCGCTCATGTTGATTCTTGGGCCCGTCCACGCTGTGGCACAAGAGCGCAGGCCAATGCCGCCGTCTGGTTCTGCCGAAGGCCATGATGCGGAGAAGACCGCTGATAAAGACAAGGCTGCCGACAAAGACAAGGAAGCCCCGCTGCCCGCCGACGCGCACACCGCGCAGAGCATGCAGCTTGAGGGCAAGACGCTTCATTACGATGTAACGATCGGAAAGCTGCCCGTCTTCGACAATGAAAAGAAGACCCGGATTGGTGAAGTGGTTTTTACTGCATACACCATTGAAGGCGCGGACCGGCCGGTGACCTTTGCGCTGAATGGCGGCCCCGGCGCGGCTTCAGTGTTTCTGAACTTTCGCGCTATTGGCCCCAAGCATATTGAATTCGGCGTGGAAGGCGACAGCCAGTCGGACCCGCCAAAGCTCAACGATAATCCCGGCACGTGGCTCGACTTTACGGATCTTCTTTTCCTGGACCCCATCGGCACGGGTTACAGCCGTTCTCTAGTTCCGATGGATGAGACCAAGAAGCAGTTCTACAACCCCGATGCCGATATTCATTACCTGTCGCGCATTATCTACGACTGGCTGGTGGCGAACGGGCGAATGAGTTCGCGGAAATACCTGGTGGGAGAGAGTTACGGCGGCTATCGTCGCCCTCGGATAACGCATTATTTGCAGACGCAGCTCGGCGTGGCTTTGAATGGTGTGGTTCTGGTCTCTCCATATCTCAGCCCCGCCATGCGTGAAAATTAGGACGTTTCTCCGCTCCCTTGGATGGTGACGCTCCCCTCGATTGCGGCGGCGCATCTTGAGCGCGAGCACAAGCTGACGCCGGAAGCGATGGCGCAAGTCATCGCTTACACGCGCGGCGAGTACGCCTCTGACCTTATGAAAGGCCGCTCTGACCCGGAGGCCACTCCGCGCATTGTCAAGAAGGTGACCCAGATGACCGGCTTGGAAGGAGGAAGTCGTGCGGCGTTCTGGCGGCCGGCTGGAGACAGGCGACTATCTCCGCGAAGTTTTTCGCGAGAAGGGCAAAATCGGAAGCATTTACGATTCGAACGTGACCGGATTTGACCCGTATCCATTCTCTCCTGAGCAACGCGTGAATGATCCCATGCTGGAAAGCATCGTTGCGCCCACCACGATGGCCATGGTGGATTTTGTGACCCGCATCGTGGGTTGGAAGACCGACGCAAGCTATCACACGCTGAGCTATGAGGTGTAGAGCAACTGGGATCGCCAGGGCCGCTCCCTGCGTACCGGCGCTGTGCCGGATCTTCGAGAAGCAGTGGCTGCGGACCCCAAGCTACGCGTCATCATCGCGCACGGTTGGAACGATCTCTCCTGCCCCTTTATGGGTTCCATTTTGATCGTTGACCAGATGCCGGTGATGGGCGACGCCAGCCGCGTCTCCGTGCACGAGTATCCCGGCGGGCACATGTTCTTTAGCCGCACGGGAAGCCAGGCCGAGCTGCGCAAGGACGTCCAGGCCATGCTCGAGAAGCACTGACGATCAATTTTCAAAAACCAGCGGGTAGCCCCAGAACGAGTTCTTAGACAAGTTCGGGGCTGCCCTCTTTTCTTAGGCAAGCTGCGATTCCCATGCATAAGCCACCCCGCGCACGATCCTCCTTGCTGGTGAAAGATATCCATACCGTGATCACAATGGATCCTCAGGACACCATTCTGCGCGGGGGATTCATTTATGCCGAGGGCGGAGAAATCAAGCTGATCGGCAAGCGACCGCCCAAGGGGCTCAAGCCCGCCCGTACAATCAGCGCGCGATCTTCGGTGGCGCTGCCGGGTTTGATCAACACTCACCATCACCTCTGCCAGACGCTCACGCGTGCCTGCAGTGCTGCCGCAGATATGGAGCTTTTTGATTGGCTCCGCACGCTCTACCCGATGTGGGCGCGCCTGGACGAGGAGTCGATGCACGCTGCGGCGCTGGTGGGCATGGCCGAACTAATGCTTTCCGGCTGCACCACCACCACGGACCATCATTATCTATTCCCGCGCGGCCAGACCCGGCTGATCGACGCGGAAATCGCCGCCGCGCGGGAAACCGGCATACGCTTTCATCCCACCAGGGGAAGCATGAGCGTGGGGCAGAGCAAAGGGGGCCTGCCGCCGGATGCGGTCGTGCAGAGCGAGGACATCATTCTGGAGGACTGCGAGCGGCTGATTCGCAAGTATCACAACCCTGCGCCCGGAGCGATGCTAAGAATCGCCCTTGCACCCTGTTCGCCGTTTTCCGTTTCGGATGAACTCATGCGGCAGACGGCGGTGATGGCCGAGCGGCACCAGGTGCGGATGCACACTCACTTGGCCGAAACGCGGGACGAGCAGGACTACTGCCTGAAGCACTTTGGCAAGCGCCCCTTGGATTTCATGGCTGACGTGGGCTGGTTGAAGGACACCACGTGGGTTGCGCACGGAATTTATTTCAATTCCCGCGAGGTCAATCGGCTAGGCCGTGCGCGAGTGGGACTGGCGCATTGTCCCAGCTCCAATATGCGCCTGGGTTCGGGCGTAGCGCCGGTCTTGGCGTTGCGGCGCGCGGGCTCACCGGTTGGACTGGGTGTTGACGGCAGCGCATCGAACGACAGTTCGCACATGCTGGCGGAAGCGCGTCAAGCATTGCTGCTCAATCGTCTGGCACACGGCGCATCGGCGCTCAAAGCCATGGAAGCGCTGCGCCTGGCGACGCTCGGAGGCGCCGCGTGTCTTGGCCGAGATGACATCGGAAGTCTCGCGCCCGGCAAGCGCGCGGACATCGCATTGTTTGACTTGCGCGACGTTGGTTACAGCGGCGCAGAGGATGTGCCCGCGGCCCTCGTGCTCTGCGCTCCGACGCGCGTCGACACATTGGTTGTGGAAGGGAATGTGGTGGTGGAGAACCACGAGCTTCGCACGCTGACACTTGAGCCCGTTCTTATTCGCCATCGCCGATTCGCCGCCAAAATCGTTGGAGGTCGCTCGTTGCTCTGATATACTTCAAGCCTTTCAAGTAAACCAATTCCGATTGCCGACGGTCAATTGCCAACAATCGACCCTCCTCAATCGAAAACCGAATACGGTTCGATGTTTGATCACATTGAGTGTTTTTACAGACCCAGCACTCTTCGCGAAGCGTTGGTATTGCTCCACAAGACAGGGAAACGCGGAGCGATTGTCGCCGGCGCGACGGATATCGTCACGCGGGCGGACCGTACACCTCGTTTCTTCATTGACGTCACCCATTTAGGTTTGGATTATGTGCGCAAGAAAGGGCGGGGATGCACGATCGGCGCCGCGACGACCATGATGGGTCTCGAGAAGTCGCCCATCATCAACAGACTTGCTGGAGGGATCCTGGCCAAAGCCGCCGCCACCTGCGGATCGATTCAAAACCGCAACATGGCGACAGTTGGGGGCAACCTCGCAAACGCTTCTCCCGCCGCAGATACTGCCCCGGTTCTGTTGGCTCTCGACGCGCAACTTGTGGCAGTCAACTCGCGCCGCAAACGCAGAATCCCGCTCGACGAATTCTATACTGGCCCGCATCGAACTGTTTTGAACGGTGAGCTGATTGAGGAGATTTTGATTCCCCCTCTGCCCGGTGGCCGCAGTGGATGGTCGTTCCAGAAGCTCGGTCGCACTGAAACAGACATTTCACTGGTCAATGCGGCGGCGGGATTGCAGGCGGATTCCCGTGGGCGAATCAAGTGGGTGCACATCGCCTTGGGGGCAGTAGGCCCCATGCCCTTGCGGGCGCGCGAGGCGGAAAATTTGCTACAAGGAAACGCGTTAAGTGAGGATTCGATTACGCGCGCCGGCGGAGCCGTCATGAATCAAGTCAGCCCGATCAGCGACGGTCGCGCATCGGCTGAGTATCGGCGTGAGATGAGTCGAATTCTGGTTCAACGCGCTCTGCGTGAATGCGCCGTGCAGGCAGGATTTCCCATTATGAATTAGCACCAGGGGCGATTTGCAGGGTGCTTGATATGCTTGTTACAGTTAACATCAACGGTGAAGCAAAGCGATTGAACATCGCGCCCGGCGAGTTGCTTCTCGATGCCCTGCGCAGTGCAGGTTATTTCGGCGTGAAGCGTGGATGCGAGACGGGCGAGTGCGGCGCATGCACGGTTCTGGTGAATGAGAAGCCGGTCAATTCCTGCCTGATGTTTGCAGCGCAGGCGGAGGATGCGGATATTCTGACCATCGAAGGTGTGGCCCCCGATGGGAAATTGGATCCGATTCAGACAGCATTCTTGGACCACGGCGCTGTCCAGTGCGGCTATTGCACGCCTGGAATGATCCTGAGTGCCAAGGCGTTGCTGGCTGGACGGCCCGATCCAACAGAAGGGGAAGTGCGAGAGGCGCTGGCGGGAAATTTCTGCCGCTGCACGGGTTACCTGAAGCCGGTGGAAGCAGTTCTGGCTGCGGCGCAGGTGTACCGGCAAGCAGGTCAGAGCGCTCGAAGGAAGTCCGGGCGGTCGTTGGGGACGAGCAGGAAGAAGCGATGAATTCAAATCGGTCCGTCGTCGGACAAAACGTTCACAAGGTTGATGGTTTCAAGCTCGTCACCGGCCGCCCGGCGTTTACCGATGACATCCACATTCCCGGAATGCTCTACGGGAAGATTCTTCCCAGCCCCCACGCGCACGCCCGCATCAAGCACATTGACGCTTCGAGGGCCAAAGCACTGCCTGGTGTTCATGCCGTTCTGACCTACAAGGATGTTCCGCGCGTTCCCCATACCACCGCCGGCCAAAGCTGGCCGGAGCCGTCGCCTTATGACACCTATCTACTAGACTCGAAGATGCGCCTGGTGGGCGACCGAGTGGCGGCCGTGGCGGCGGAAAACCGTGCCATCGCCGAAGAGGCCTTGCGCCTAATCGAAGTGGAGTACGAAATCCTGCCCTCCATCCTGGAAATTGACGTGGCCATGGCGGAAGGCGCGGCGGTCATTCACGATGAGCCTGATTCCAAGGGCATTCACGACGCCCAGCACAACGTGGCCGGATACATCTTGAAGGAAATTGGTAACGTGGAAGATGGATTCCGCGAATCGGATTTGATCATTGAGCATGAATTCCGCACTCCTCGCCAGCAGCATTGCCCCATTGAGCCGCACGTCACGATCAGTTGGCTGGATTCCGACGATCGCCTGGTGATCCGCACCAGCACGCAGGTCCCCTACCACACTCGCCGGCAGGTGGCGATGATCCTTGAGCTTCCCGTAGGCCGGGTGCACGTGATCAAGCCGCGCATCGGCGGGGGATTCGGCGGGAAACAGGAAATGGTGCTGGAAGACATCTGCGGGGCGCTGGCCCTGGCCACTCGCCGGCCGGTGAAGATTGAATACACGCGCGAAGAAGAGTTTTACATGGCGCGCAGCCGGCATCCGCAGATTCTGACCATCAAGATGGGTTTCAAACGGGATGGCACCTTGATGGCCAACAAAATGACTGTGCTCGCCACCACGGGCGCTTATGGAAGCCATGCCAACACAGTGCAGGGTAACACGGGCAGCAAGGTTCTTCCCATCTACCGCACTCCCAACATGCGATTTGAGTGCAACGTCGTTTATACCAACACGCCGGTGGCGGGCGCGTTTCGCGGCTACGGCTGCCCACAAGGGTATTTCGCGCAGGAATCGGTGATGGATGAGGCCGCGTACAAGTTGGGAATCGATCCCGTCGAGCTGCGCAAGAAGAATATGATTCGCCTGGGCGATATCGACGAACTCTCTGCGCAGCTCGGCGAAGGCAAGAAGGGACTGCCCCGGCACATTCGAAGCTGCGGTTTGCCGGAATGCCTGGACCGCGGGGCCGCCGCCATTGACTGGATCCGAAAGCGGCAAGAGTATTCTGAAGCTTCGGCTTCCGCTGGAAAGCACAAAAGCCATTTGCGTCGCGGCGTTGGCCTGGCGTGCTCAATGCAGGGCAGCGGCATTGCGGGAGTGGATTGGGCGGCCGCATCGCTCAAGCTTAATGAGGACGGGTCCTTCAATCTGCAAGTGGGCGCAGCGGACCTGGGAACCGGTGCGGACACGGTTCTGGCGCAGATTGGAGCGGAGACGTTGGGGGTCACGCTCGACAAAATGATCGTCTATTCCGGCGACACGGATTTTACTCCATTCGACGTCGGGGCCTATGCTTCTAGCACCACCATTATTTCCGGCGGCGCCGTGAAAAAGACGGCGGAGAAGGTGCGTGCGGAAATTCTGCGCATTGCTTCGAAATTGCTGGAAATTCCCGTGGACAATCTCACCTGCCGCGACAACATGGTGGTGACCAAGTGTGAGTGCAAGAAGTCCGTAAGCATGACGGACCTCGCGCACTACGCCATGTACAAGGAAAAAGTGCAAGTGATGGAAAACGCCTCGCACTGGAACACCGACAGCCCGCCGCCCTTTTGCGCGCAATTTGCGGAAGTTGAAGTGGATACGGAAACAGGCGTGATTCGCGTGCTTCATCTGGTGACGGCAGTTGACCTCGGCGTGGCCATCAATCCCATGCAGGC